>NZ_JBEZFT010000068.1:0-38590 GCF_040649595.1 Kribbella sp. NPDC048915
GGAGGACCGGACATCCCTACAAGGGCTGCACCCATCTCACCAGCCGCAACGCCGCAACTTGCGCCACAAACACAACCCCTAACCGAACGGCGTTGCGGATAACCCCGCCAGTTGGGGGTTCTCTGCTCTCATACCGACGAAGAACCCCCAACACGCGGGGGTATCCGGCGGTGTTGGGGCTCGCGGCTTATCGGCGGCGTACGGGGTGCGGCCCCGCCTCCTGGGAACATGTGGTGTCGACGTGCGCCAGGCGCTGAAGGGGACGGAATGACCGAGTACTTGCTGTTTCCGGGGCGGCATCATGTGTTGACCCGGTTCCAGGGTGAGTTCCTGCGGGCGCATGCGGAGCGGACCGTGGTGTGGGCCGTGACGTCGGCGAATCACCGGACCACCAAGCGGAATCCGGTCGGGTTCGATCGGCGGGAGGCGGCGATCGAGCGGTTCAGCGTCGCGGAGGGGATCCGGTCGCTGGTGGTCGGCGTGGTGGACACGCCACCGACCGACGACTTCGCCGAGGTGACGGTGAAGGCGATCGAGGCCGGCACCGACGATCTCGTCCGGTTGACTCCGGAGAACACGGTTGTCGCGTGCTCGACACCGGCCGTGAGCAAGCTGTACGAGAAGCTCGGGTACACCGTGATCGACGTCGAACCCGAAGACACGGCCCGCCCGTGGGACGTCCTGTTGATGATTGCCGCTGGCAACGAGCAGTGGAAGCACCTCGCGCACCCGGCGACGGTCGACGTCTTCGAACGGTACGCCCTGGACACGCACGTCGCGCGCTGCGTCAACGACCCGGTCGTCGGCGACGACGGTGGACTCACCACGACCCGCGACTACAAGACGTACGCCGACGCGTTCGAGACCGCGGCCGAACGGAAATGGCAGCAGATCAAAGACTTCGTCCAACCCGGGCGCATCCTCGACATCGGCTGCGCGACCGGCGCCACGCTGCAGCTCGTCGACCGCGACCCGCGCTTCCACGAGTCCGACCTGATCGGTGTAGAGGTCGCGCGGCACCTGTTCGCGGAATGCGAGCACAAGAAGGAACAGGGTCTGTTCAGCAACCCGAACGTGTACTTCTACCAGCGCAACATGCTCGGCTCGGCCGTCTTCCCACCGCGCTCGATCGACACCACGCTGACGCTGGCGCTCACCCACGAGATCTGGTCGTACGCCGACGGGTCGCAGCCGGCCACCGTGCAGCGGTTCGTCGACGCGTTGTTCGCGCATACGGCACCGGGCGGCGTGTGGATCAACTCCGACGTGTGCGGTCCCGATGAGCCGGACCGTTCCGTCGTACTGCGGTTGGACGACACCGACGGTTCGAACCCGGACGAGGTCGTCGAGTTGGAGGCACTCGCCGACGCCGCGTCGTACGTCGGCAAACTGTCGACGCGCGCGCGGTTCTTCCAGTTCGCGCACGACTTCCGGCGGAACGCGCGGGTCCCGTTCGAGTACGACGTACGCGGCGACGGGATCGTGCTGCGGCTGGCCGACGCGATGGACTTCCTCACCCGCAAGGACTACGTCGACAACTGGTTGAGTGAAACCCACGAACAGTTCTGCGGCCTCACCTTCGCCGGCTGGACCACCATCGCCGAACGCGCCGGCTTCACTGTCGCCCCCTCCTCCCGCGCCTGGCGCAACAACTGGCTCATCGACAACCGCATCGCCCCGGTAGCCGCCCTCACCACCCTCAACGGCACCCCGGTCGACTGGCCGGCGACCCACCAGCTCCTGATAGCCCGCCGCTAATTCGCGACGGATGTACGTGCGCCGGCCGGTTGTGGTCGTACGGCAGCTGGCGGACGCTCGTACGGCGACGCTCGTACGGTGGACGCTCGTACGGCGGACGCTCGTACGGCGGGCGGTGGCCGTACGCGCGGTGGCCGTACGGCTGGTGTTCTACGCCGAGTGCTCGCGCGACAGGTCCTGCACGCCGCCGCCTGCATCCGCGCCACTTGCCCACTGAAGTAGAGGGTTGCCCACTCAAATTTTGAATAGGCAACCCTCCACTTGAAGGGTTGCCCCCTGAAGTGGAGGGTTCGGCCGGGCGCGCGTACGGCGGGTGGTCACACGGCAGGTCGTCGTGCAGCAGGTCGTGCAGCAGGTCGTCGTGCAGCAGGGGGTCTCGCGGTGAGTCATCGTGCAGCAGGTGCGCACGCGGGGGTGCTCGTGTGGCAGTTGGTGCGCGGCGGGGTCAGGTCACTTCTAGGTGGAGGGTGCCGGCTTGGGGGCGGATGGTGAGGGTTTGGTGTGGGCGGTGGATCGTGAGCGGGAGTTTGGTGCTGAGGAAGGGATCGCACTGGACGGCGTGCGAGGTGCCGTTGGGGAGGGTGGCGAAGAGGATCCAGTCTGGGGGGTCAAGCGCCGATCTGCTGAGTGCTGACCTGCCGAGCGCGGATCCTTCGTGTCCTGACCCGCCGCGCACGGACTCCGCGCCCCCTGCCGTGGCGTGCGTGGATCCGTCGCGCGCCGGCGCGGTGAACGTTGAGGTCCCAGGCGCTGACACCTCGGGGGCGGCTGACGAGGTGAGGACGGGGGTGGCCGGGGTGCGGGATGCGGGGGTCAGGGCGGTTAGGTCCAGGGCGGCGGACCAGCCGTCGTCGGAGGTGGAGCGGCGGCAGGGGAGGTCGATGTGGTCGTCGGAGTCGGGGAGGTAGTGGCGCCAGTTGAAGTCGGCGTCGCCCCAGTCCGGGCCGCGGACGACCAGCATGTTGCCAGCGGCAACGGCTGCGGTTGCGGTCATGCGGATGGGTGATTCGTGCAGGTTGACGTAGCCGCCGGTCGATCGGGTCAGCATCACGACTCGGCCGCGTTCGGCGTGCGAGATCAGCCGGTCGCCGGCCGTCCACAACAGGACCTGCTCGCGACCTTCCGGATCACGAACGCGGAAGGCACGCGTCGTCCGCTGAGTGAACGGATCGTCCGGGTTGACCTCCGCCAGGATCGGGCCGATCGGCAGACGCGCGGTGAAGTCCCGGCCGTTCGCCTCCAGCGGTAAGGATTCCTCGCCACCCGACAGCGGCCGGCTCACGTACAGCGACGGCTGGTCGAATGCGGATCGTCCGTGCAGGATCAACGCGTCCGGCGTCTGCTCGACCGACGTCAGCCGGCACGGATCCGTCAACCGCCGGACGGCGAACGCGCCGTCCTTACCCGGCCCGGGCTGGATCCAGTTCAGGTCGTCGATCCACGCGCCCGGCGGCCAGCCGGGGCTGCCTGCCTTCGGCCCGCGCAGCAGGTCGCGTCGCCGCACACCGGCGGAACGGAGCCGTACGTCGAAGTGCGACGGGCCCGCCGTACATCGCGAGAGCAACTCCCGGCTGACGCGGACCTCGAACCCGACCAGACTCTGTTCACCACGCAGATCAGCAGCCGGAAAACGTCGTACTGGCAGCCGATGATGTTTGCCATCGACAACTAGTGACACGCGGAGCCGCGACGGCTTCGACTGCAGGTGGCGGATCTCGGCGGTGCCGCGGATCGACAGGTCACCGTCGATCCAGGTCACCTCACGGACGCTGGTCGCCAGCGTGAGGTCGGTGCGGACGACCGGCAGATGCTCCTGCGCCACCGATGGATCGATTGCGATCTTGTGCAACAGGTCGAGATCCCCGGACCGCAGCGCGGCAAACTGGAGTTGGGAGACGCGCGGCGAGTTCGCCAGCACCGTCGGTTCGAGCCGGTCGAGCAGTTGCGTCGTGAGCTCGACCAGATGTTCCTCTTCCGCGGGCGGAACGGTCCCGAACGCCGAGAGCATCGCGTGCAGGTCGATCTGCCGGAAGTGCGCATGGACCCGATGCCGGATCAGCGGCAGCGCGTCCTCGACCTCGTCCAGGACCATGAACGCCGAGGTCACCCGGTCGCGCAGGTTCGCGAGCTGGAACTTCTGCTGCGTGATCGAGTCGCCGGACTCGCGCTCGCGCCAGTAGTACACCGGTGCGGCGAGGGTGTCGACGGTCACCGCGTCCAGGTGCGCCTTCAGCGTCACCGGGTAGTCCTCGTAGCGGATCGCCGGGAAGCGGTACCCGTACTCGTCCCAGAACGATCGCCGGTACACCTTGTTCCACACCATCCGGTCCAGCACGAGTTGCGGCGTCTCGGAGATGTGCGTGGCCTCGCGATCGGCCGTGAACGCCTGCGCGTGCAGCCAGGACGGCCGTACGCCGTCACTGTTGTTGAACCGTCGCGCGTTGCCGCCCGCGAAGTCCGAACCGGTGCGATCCAGCGAGCGGACCAGCAGTCCGAACCCGTGCCGCGTCACCAGGTCGTCGCTGTCGACGAACGTGATGTACTCCCCCGTCGCGTGTTCGACGCCGGTGTTGCGTGCCGGACCGAGGCCCGCGTTCGGCTGCTCGACGATCCGGAACCGCGAGTCGCGCAGACAGAACTCCTTCGCGATCACCGCGCTGTCGTCCGGCGAACCGTCGTCGACCAGGATCGCCTCGAAGTCGTCGAAGGTCTGCCGCGCGATCGAGTCCAGGCAGTCCGCTATGTAGGCCCCCACGTTGTAGAACGGCACAACCACGCTGAGGCGTGCGGGAGGGCGGAGCCCGCTCACCGGTTCCGGATCCGGCGGGCGACCTTGCGGGCCACCACCTTCGGCTTGCGGACCTGGGCGGCGTGGAACAGCACGCGCGACACGGCGTACGTGCGGGAGGTGCGGATCCGGTCGTGCGCGACAGTCAGCCGCTGGAGCTGACCGCGGAGTTCGCGGATCCGGTTCTCGCGGGTCTTCATCGCCTTGTTGCGGAAGCCGAGCGTGCGCTCCAGGCCGAAGACATGCCCCTTGAGTTCGAACAGCTCGTGCTTGGCGGCTTCGGCGTCTGCGAGCACGGTCCGGACGTCGACCGGCGCTGTACCTGTCCCCAGCGCGGCAGCCAGCGCGGCAGCCAACTCCTTGCCGCGGGCAACCTGGTGAGCGCTGGCCGGGACGGTGTCGGGCGAAGTCGCCGGGAGCTGCGCGGGCGGCTCGACACCGGACATCCCCAGCCACACGGACACCAGTTCGTCGCCGAGCATCCATGGCGGCCACGGGTGCCGGCGGTGCTGCCCGACGAGCCGGTCGTGAAAACGGGACCAGGCGGCGGCGAGCAGATCCTCCGCGGGCACGACCTCCTCGGTCACCCACCCGGAGATCCCGTGGGCGAAGGACTCACCGTCGCAGATCACGTCGTCCCAGCGGACCAGCACACGCGAGTCGGTCACCCACTGGCCGAGGTCCGCGGCCAACTTCCGGAACGCCGGCACGTCCTCAGCCGCAGCCAGCCGGAACAGCACACTCTCCACCGATACACCCGACGGAATCGCCGCCGGCACAACGGTCCGATCGAAGGCCACCCCAGCCTTCACCACAGCCTCTCCCGCATCCGAGTCGCCCGTGTCCCAGGTATCCGTCAGCGCGAGGTCCCAGCCGGTGAGGGTCTGACTTGCGGTGAGGACCGCGCCTGCGGTCTCCGCGTAGATGTCGTGCTTCGGCTGCGCCCCGACGACGGCGAGCCACCCGGTCGGCACCGAGCCCAGCAGTCCGGCGCGCGCCGCGGTGTCCAAGCCTTCAGCGGCCGGCGACAGCAGCGGTACGTCGGCACGCTCCACCGCCGAACCCGCCAACCGGGTGGCGAACTCACCAGGTCGCGCCGCCCCGGCGACATCCGCACGGACAAACGCACGCGAAGCGAAGTCGGCATACACCTCGGCGGACCAAGGGAGTGCGGCGCGCAGTTGGTCAACCGACACCGGACGGGTCGGGTCGTCGTGCAACGGTCGCCACTCGTCGTCGCCGTGCCGCTCGTGCGCGGGCCTGCTGTCCAACAGGTTGAGCAGCGAGAACTCGTTCTCCAGACCGAGCACGACGACCGCGTCCGGGGCCGCCAGCGCGGCGACAGCAGCCAGCCGCTCGGTCCAGGACAGGTCGGCGCTGTCGTACCCCAGCAGCCGGTCCAGACCGTCGCTCGCGACAATCACGTCGTACGGCGACGTCTGCAACCCGTCCAGCGCACCGGCGACGACCTGCAGGCACGGCCCGAAGTCCTCGCTCAACTGCTGAGCGTCCGACACCGATCGAACCAGCATCGTCACGTCCGACGAATGCGCCAGCACCGACTCGATCAGCTGCGGCGCGTGTGGACCGAGGATCAGCGTCCGCCGGTTGGCCGGTACGACGTCGCTCAGCAGCGCGGCGAGTGCCGGCCGCGGGGCCGTGCGGTCACTCCACGGCTGCATCTCACCGCGGACCACCTGTACTCCGGAGGCCGTCTCAGACACGCTCTCTCCAATCGAACAGCGACCGCAGTTCCGCGGGCGGCATCATCCAGGGCTTGCCGAGCTCCAGGTCCGTGGTGGCCCGGGCAGCTTCGAGGTCGACGGTCTTGCCGAGCATCTCCGGCCAGAGCCGCTCGATCCGGCTCTGCCCGCCGAACAGCGGGTTCTCACCGTCCATCGCCATCGGGTCGCCGTACACGGCCGGTTCGCAGCCGGCAGCGACGCCGTAGAAGATCGCGGTCGACAACCGGTTCGCGGCGACGCGCTTGTGCTTGCGCAGCTCGGCGAGCTGCCGGTACAGGAACTGCCGGTCGGTGCCCTCGTAGGCGAAGCCGCGGCGCCCGAACGAGACCACGCGGAACCCGGCGTCCTCGTAGAACCCGCGCACCTCGGGCCGGTCGTACTCGGTGTAGTACAGGCTGAAGGTCACCGGGCCGGGCTCGGTCTCACGGATCTCGTCGATCAGCCGGCGGTGGTCGCCGTGGATCTTGCCGCCCTCCCAGCCGTGGAAGAGGAACCAGAGCGTGCCCTCGCGCTCGACCGGCTCCTCCGGCTCGGGCTCCAGCTCCAGCAGGTACAGGAACGGGGCGCCGATGCTGTGGTAGTTCCGCCGGCCGAGCGAGTGCCCGCGCCGCCGTGGCGCGTCGCTCCAGGTGAACCGCCAGGCGCCGTCGTAGAACTCGTGCACCGGGTTCCACCCGCAGCCGATGTTCCACCCGTGCTGGAGGTACCCGCGCAGCCGCGGCGGATGCTCGAAGTCGAACCCGGCGTACCGCGACAGGATGTGCGCCTGGCCGTAGTAGTGGTTGTGGTGATGCATCAGCGCACCTCGACGTGCAGAGTGCCGGCATGGGGTCGGACGGCGAGCGCATGCGTCCCGTGCGTGATTGCCAACGGCAACCGGCTGCACAAGAACGGCTCGCACTGAACGGCGTGTGCCGTCCCGTCCACGGTGGAGGCGAACAGGATCCAGTCGGCCAACGCAGCCAACGGATCGGGTGAGACCTGCACCGCGGTCACCGGGACCAGTGCGTCGACGTCGACGGTCGCGGACCAGCCGTCGGCGGACCGGGTACGGCGGCATTCGACGTCGAGGTACTCGTCGGAGTCGGGCAGGAAGCGCCGCCAGCTGAACGCGACGTCGCGCGCCTGCGTGCCCCGCACCGTCAGCTCCTGGCCGTCCGTCGCAGCTGCCACCGCGGTGGTCCGGATCGGTGACTCGTGCAGGTTCACGTAGCCGCCGGTCGACCGTGTCAGCGTGATCACGCGGTCGTCCACAACCCGAGTCGCCGCTGAGTCGCCCGCGGTCCACAGCAACACCCGCTGCTGGTCCCGGGGCCCGCGCACCCGGAACACCCGGGTGGTGCGCTGACCGAACGGGTCGTCGTGGTTCGCCGCGGCGAGCAGGTCGCGGATCGGCAGCCGCGCGGTGAAGTCGCGCCCGTCGAGCTCCAGCGGGATCTCTTCCTCACCACTGACGATCGGGCGGCTCAGGTACAGCTCCGGCTCGTCGAACGAGGCCGTTCCGCGCAGGACCAGCTCGTCCTCGGTGTGCTCGACCGCGGTCAGCCGGCACGGGTCGGTCAGCCGGCGCAGCGAGAACCAGCCACGCTGCCCCGGACCGGGCTGGATCCAGTTCGACTCGTCGATCCACGCGCCGGGCGGCCAGCCGGGGCTGCCCGGCCCCTGACCGCCGAGCATGCCCTGCCACTCCCGCTGTCCGGAGCGCATCCGCACCTCGAAGTGCGCGGGCGCTCCGGTGCAACAAGCCAGCAGCTCCCGATCCAGCAGCACCTCGAAGCCGACGAGGGTCTGGTCGCCGTGCAGGTCCAGCGCGGCGTAGCGCCGTACCTCCAGCGGGTACGACGTCTCACCGACGGCCAAGGCGATCTCGAGCGTCGACGAAGGCGACGTCTCGAGGTGGCGGATCTCCGCGCTGCCCTTGATCGACAGGCTGCCGTCGACCCACGCCACCGCGCGGACGCTGGTCGCGAGTGTCAGGTCCTGGTCACGCAGCTTGTACAGCGACCGCGGTACGGCGGACTCGCCCAGCCCCGGGTAGTTGTACTCGAGCAGGCGCGGCCGGCGTGGTCGCGGTACCGCACGCGCCCCGCCGCGCAGACCGCCCGAGTTCCGGAACACGGCCAGCCGGCGCAGCAGGTCGACGTCACCGGACCGCAGCGCCGCGTGCTGGATCCGGTCGTACCGATGCGTGGCCGCGAGGACGTCCTTGTCGAGCCGATCGAGCAACTCGCGGGACAGGTCCACCAGCGCCTGCTCGTCCTCCGGCGGAACGGTGCCGAACGCGGACATCAGCGTGAGTACGTCGATCTGCGCCAGGTGCGCGTGGGTACGCCGCCGGACGACCGGGATCGCGTTCGCCACCAGGTCGATCACCATCCCGGCCGACGTCACGCGATCGCGGATGTTGCCGAGCTGGAACTTCTGCTGCGTGATCGACTCGCCGGACTCGCGCTCGCGCCAGTAGTAGACCGGCTGCGGGATCGTGTCGACCGTCAGCGCGTCCAGGTGCGCCTTGAGCGCGACCGGGTAGTCCTCGTAGCGGATCGGGGGGAACGTGTAACCGTTCTCGGTCCAGAACGAGCGGCGGTACACCTTGTTCCACAGCATCCGGTCCAGGACCAGGTCGGGGAACTCGGTGACGTGCGTGGCGTGCCGGACCCGCGCGAACGGCTGCTTGTGCAGCCACGACGGCCGGACGCCGAAGCTGTTGTTGAAGCGCCGCGCGTTGCCGCCGGCGATGTCGGAGCCGGTGCGGTCCAGGGTGCGGACCAGAGCGGCGAAGCCGTAGCGCGAGACCAGGTCGTCACCGTCGACGAAGGCCAGGTACTCCCCGGTGGCCTCGCGGATGCCGGCGTCACGGGCCGGGCCGGGACCGGCGTTGTCCTGCTGGATCAGCCGGAACCGGGAGTCCCGGCCGCAGAACTCCTTGGCAATGACCGCACTGTCGTCCGGCGATCCGTCGTCGACCAGGATCGCCTCGAAGTCCGGCCACGCCTGCCGGGCGATCGAGTCGAGGCAGTCCCCGAGATACTCGCCGACGCCGTAGAAGGGCACCACAACGCTCAACCGCGGCGTCACTGCGACGTGTCCTCCCTCGCGGTGGGCGATGCCTACGTAGCCGCAACGAGGTGGACCGTGAGGAGGTTATGCATCGGCTCGAACCCGTAGCGGGCCCAGATGCGCTGGATGCCGGTCTGATGAGCCTGGGTGGTGACGACCAGCCGCCGCGTCGTGCACGCGTCCTCGACGGCGGCCAGCAGGTGGCCGTATCGCCCGCGGCCCTGCTCGGCGGGGACCACTCCGGACAGCTGGATCTCGGTCCACGACCCGCGCTCGTCCAGGACGGCCAGCGCCAGTACACGCCGGTCCGGTCCGCGCAGGACGACGGCACCTGCCTCGGCGATCCGCCGCCGCGCCCACTCCTGGCGGCCTGCCAGCGCGAGCGCCCGGTCGAACATCGGGTTGGCGCAGTAGTGGTTGCCGGAGTCGCCGAAGATGTCCGCGACCAGGTCGTCGATGAGGTCGTCGTCGAGCTGCGTCTCGTGCTGGGCGGTGAACCCGGCCAGCGGGGCGGGTCGCCTGCCCTTGCCGACGGGCAGCGCCCAGCAGGTGACGGTCTCGGCCAGCAGGGCCCGCCGCGGTCCGGCGGCGAGCGCGGCGAACCAGGTGGTCTCGCGGGCCGGGTAGCGCAGCACGACCACGTCGGCGGTCGACCGCTCGACCGCGGCCAGGACGTCGGCCAGCGGGGTTCCGGCCGATGCGGACACCGACATCCGGTCGATGGAGACGCCGAACCGCTTCGCCGCGTCCACGGACGGCCGTACGGTCAGCTCACCGGCCTCGAGGGCGTCGTACCAACTCATAGCCCGTCGAGCTTAAGCCATCACGCCCGCGCGGTCTTCACGGGGAGTGACACGTTGCATTCGTGGCGCGACTGATTTCACATTAGTGTTACGGCATGCGCGCGAAAGCGAGGCGGCGGGGGCCGCGGACTGCGGGCCCATCGCTTTCCGGACTGGCCGCCGGGCTCGCCGTGATCGTGCTCGGGATCGTGCTGCTCGCGCTGCATACGACCCTGTTCGAGCTGGCGCGTTTCGTGCTCTTCACGACGCTGGCGGTCGCGCTCCCCGGATTCGCCCTCTGGCGGCTGATCGGCGGGTACCGGCGCAACCTGGTCGAGGACTTCGCCGCCGGATTCGCGGTCGGTACGGCGGCCCAGGTGCTGGTGTATCTCGCGAGCGCGTCGATCGGGCTGCAGGCGTGGTCGTGGGTGTGGGCGCCTGTCGTCCTGCTGGTCACGTTCGTCGACGGGGACGTCCGCGCGCGGGTCTGGCGGCGCGTCGAGCGGCCGCTGCGCCCCCTGCAGGCCTGGCTGCTCGCCATCTCGACCGCCGTGGTTGTTTTGATCGTCTACCGGCGCGGTCCGGGGCAGTTCCTGCCGGCGTACACCGATCCGCTCCGCGCTTACCCCGATCTGGCCTTCCAGCAGGCGCTGGCCGCGAGCGCGAAGTACGACGTACCGATCTCGACACTGTGGCTCGGTGGCGAGCCGATGCGGTACCACACGTTCTTCCACCAGGCGACGGCCGCGACGCAGTGGGGTACGCGGATCGACCTGACGGATCTGATCCACACGCTGAGCTGGCTGCCGCTTTTCCTGGCCGGCTGCGGCCTGGTGTTCGCGCTGACCAGCCGGCTGGCGCCGACCGCCGAGTCCGGTGCCACGTGGGCCGGTCCGCTCGCGGTGTTCGTCGCGGGCCTCGGTGGAGCAGTGCAGCCGCTGGCGGACACCGGGCTGGGCGGTATCTCGACCGCGGTGGCTGCGTACCTCAGTCCGACGCAGAACCTCGGCGTACTGATCGCGCTGGCGTTCTGCGTGGTGGCAGTGGATCTACTGCGAGCAGACGGTCGGCCACGCACGCGGTGGGTGCTGCTGGTGCTGCTCGCGCTGATCGCGTCCGGGGCGAAGTCGACGATCCTGCCGCTGGTGGGCATCGGCTTCGCGTTCGCGTTCCTGCACCTGGGGCTGGCACGGCGTAGTACGCGGCCGGCGTTCCTCGGCGGGCTGCTGTGCCTGACGGTCTTCGTGGGCGCGTTGATCGCGATCTTCAACGGGAGCACGTGGGGCACGCAGATCAAGCCGTTCGAGACGTTCGTCCAGCTGGCGCCGTACCAGCTGCTGCTGTCGAATCCGCACGCAGAGCTGCTGTCCGGGGCCACCACGCTGCTCAGCTGGGTCCTGGCTGCATCGGGCCTGTTCTTCGTGGGGCGACGGTGGCGGGACACCGGTGCGGTGTTCCTCGCGGGCGTAGCGGTGGCAGGGCTGCTCGGGACGTTGCTGACGACCCAGTCCGGTGTCAGCCAGCTGTACTTCCTGCGGACCGCGTTCCCTGTCGTCGCCGTCCTCGCGACAGTCGGCCTGGCGAACCTGGTCGGACGGCTCAACGACCGGCGGGCAGTAGTACTGGTCGGTGCGGCCGGGCTGCTCGGGCTGGCGGCCTTTGCGGTAGCGCGTACCGCTTCGGCGGACCTGCCGGGCATCAAGGGGCCGTGGCTGTGGAGTGTCGCTGCTGTCGCTGCTGTCGCGCTGCTGGTGGCTGTGGGCTGGAAGCTGGCGCACCGGCCGGGGAGCTTCTTTGTCGCACTGGCCGGCGCTGCAGTGGCCGCCTGCATGATTGGCGCGGCTCTGGTGCCGCTGCAGGCGTTCGTCTCGGACAAGGCGTCGAACCTGGTCTTCGCGCACCCGTTCCGCGGCGGCGCGACCGCGGCCGAGGCCGGTGCGGCGCGCTGGCTGCGGCGCAACAGCGCGCCAGGCGACCTGATCGCGACCAACGCGCACTGCATCATCGAACGCGACGGTCTGTGCGACAGCCGGCACTTCTGGCTGGCTGCGTTGTCGGAGCGCCCGGTGCTGATCGAGGGCTGGTCGTACTCCAACCAGGCCAACCGGATCGCCCTCGCAAATGACGGCAACCCCAGCCTGATCCCGTACTGGAACCGCTCCGAACTGGCCGCCAACGACCTGGTCTTCAAGGCGCCGACGCCGACCGCGATCCAGCGCCTGCGGGAGTCCGGAGTGCGCTGGTTGTTCGCCGACCACCGCGCCGGCCAGGTCTCTCCGTCGCTACGGAATTACGTCCGACTGCGGCACGCCACGCTGGACGCGACGATCTACGAGATCAGGTGAGCCGCAGCAGCGCGCCGGCGACCCGCTCCCGCCCACGGCCGTCCACCAGCTCCCACCCTGCTCTCGCCAACCGGCCACGCTCCGCCGGGTCGCTCAACAGACGCTTGAGCGTCCGGTCGGCTGATGAAGTGTCCTGCTGCAGCGCACTGAGCAGGCCGAGCCCGGCGGCCGCACCCGTGTCGACGGCACGCTCGTAGCCCATCACCTGATTGTCGACCACGCAGACGAGCGCTGCAGTCGCTCCGAGGCACAACAGCTCCCACGTCGACGTACCGGACGCACTGATGGTCAGGTCGGCCTCGCGGACCCGGGCGGCCAGCTGGTCGGTCGGACCGATCACGTCGAGGTGCTGCCCCGGTTGCAGGTCCACCGCGGCGAGCCGCGCGGCCAGATCGGGTGACGGCGCGACCACAGTGGCGTCGAAGGGGTGGCCCGTCGCTGCCAGCGCCTGGGCGACGTACGGCCCGGCACCGAACGCGTCCGTACCGCCGAAGAAGGCGAACACCTTCGGTACGGCGCTCTGCCGGTCGGCAGGCGGCGTGGCAGGACGGTGCTGGAGGATCTCGTCACGCAGCATCACGTACTGCAGGCCGGCGAGCCGGACCGAGCCGCTCGGCAGCGGCGGATCGTCCTGCTCGGCTCCGAGGTTCTGATCGACCAGTACGTCGGCCTGCGCGCCACGGAGATCACCGTCGACAATCGCGAGCGTCGGCAGACCGGTGGCGCGGACAGCCGGGTAGACCGCCGCGTCGAGGTCGTAGGAGTCGAACACGACCGCGTCGAGGCCCAGGCGCTTGAACAGCTCCACGTGCTCCTCAGGGCTGTACACCGCCCGCTCGATGGCGATCCCGCGGGTGGCGATCTGCTCCGCCGCCCACGGCACGGTGTGCGCATCACACACGAACACCAGCTCGGCCCCGCGCCGCCGCACCTCCTCCGCCAGCGCGAGGCATCGCATCACATGCCCGATCCCCCGGCCCGGCCCGACATCACACCGCACCCCGACGCGTTTCACGCCCCGACCGTACCTGCCGCCCCGGCGCACCCTCGGAGCGCCCGGACCACCGGTCCGACAGCGGCCCGACGGACCCGCTCGATGGCCCTTTCGCGGTCGAGCAAACGTGCCGGACAGGCGTCAAGGGGTAGCGGATTGAGGAAAGCGTTGACGAGGCAGTTATTGTTCGATGGTTCGAACCCGGGTGCGCTGCTCGGAACTGTCGTCAGAAGGGTCCGCTCGCGTGTCAATTCTCACCGGCTCCGACATCCTGGTCACCGGAGGAACCGGCTCGTTCGGCAAGACCTTCATCCGGCACGTGCTGACCCACCTGGATCCGCGCCGCGTGATCGTGTTCAGCCGCGACGAGCTGAAGCAGTGGGAGGTCCGCCAGTCGTTCGGCGACGACCCGCGGCTGCGGTTCTTCATCGGCGACATCCGCGACCGCGCCCGGCTGAACCGGGCCATGCACAAGGTCGACTACGTCGTCCACGCGGCCGCGCTGAAGCAGGTCGACAGCGGCGAGTACAACCCGTGGGAGTTTGTCCAGACCAACGTCGTCGGCTCCCAGAACGTGATCGAGGCGGCCATCGACTCGGGCGTGAAGCGGGTCGTGGCGCTGTCCACCGACAAGGCGTCCAGCCCGATCAACCTGTACGGCGCGACCAAGCTGACCGCGGACAAGCTGTTCATCAACGGCAACCACTACGCGGCGGCGTACGACACCCGGTTCTGCGTCGTCCGGTACGGCAACGTGATGGGCAGCCGCGGCTCGATCATCCCGAAGTTCCGCTCGCTGCACCTGGCCGGCCAGCCGCTGCCGATCACCGACCTGCGCTGTACGCGGTTCCTGATCACGCTGCCGCAGGCGGTCGAGTTCGTCGTGGACTCGTTCGACCTGATGTCCGGCGGTGAGCTGTACGTACCGCGGATCCCGTCGATGAAGGTCACCGACCTGGCCGAGGCAATCGCGCCCGGCGCGGCGATGGTCGACGTCGGCCTGCGCCCGGGCGAGAAGCTGCACGAAGAGATGATCAGCCCGGAGGAAGGCCGCCGCGCGCTCGCGACCGGCGACCGGTACGTCCTGCAGCCCGACCTCGGCACCTGGGGCTACGAGCCGCCGGCCGACGGTCACCCGGTGCCGGACGGCTTCCACTACGCCTCCGACACCAACGACCAGTGGTACTCGATCGACGAGATCCGCAAGATCCTCGAGAGCGACGTGTGACGTGCTGCCGTACGGACGCCAGTCGATCGCGGAGGAAGACATCGAGGCAGTCACCGCCGTACTGCGCGGCGACTGGCTGACCACCGGCCCCGCGGTCACCGCCTTCGAGCAGGCGATCTCCGAGCTTGCCGGCGGCCACCGCGCGGTGAGCTGTACGTCGGGCACGGCCGCACTGCACACGGCGTACGCCGCGCTCGGTGTCGGACCGGGCGACGAGGTCGTCACCACGCCGATGACGTTCGTGGCGACGGCCTCCTGCGCCGCGCTGCTCGGGGCGAAGATCGTCTTCGCCGACGTCGACTACGAGACCGGCCTGATCGACCCCGACGCGGTCGCGGCGGTGGCGACGGAGCGTTGCAAGGTGATCGCGTCGGTTGACTACGCCGGCCAGGCGGCCGACTACAAGGCGCTGCAGCCGCTGGCCGACCAGGTGGGGGCCTACACCCTGTCCGACGCGGCGCACTCGGTCGGCGGTTCGGCCGACGGACGCCCGGTCGGTGACCTCGCCGACGTCACCACGCTGTCGTTCTTCCCGACCAAGAACCTGACCACCGGCGAGGGCGGCGCGGTCGTCTGCAAGGACCCGGAGATCGGTCAGCGCGCCCACGAGTTCCACTTCATCGGCCTGGTCCGCGACCCGTCGCGCTTCGAGATCACCGACGAGGGCCCCTGGCACCAGGAGGTCCACGAATACGGCGTGAACTACCGCCTCACCGACCTCGGCGCCGCGCTCGGGCTGTCCCAGCTCCGGCGGCTCGCGGAGTTCAAACGCCGCCGGGCCGAGATCACCGCGCGTTACAACGCGGCGTTCGCGGACGTGGACGGACTGCGGACGCCGGTGCAGCGGCCCGGCGTCGACCCGATGTGGCACCTGTACCCGGTGCGCGTGCTCGGCGGGCGGCGGCGCGCGGTGTTCGAGGCGATGCGGGCGGCCGGGATCGGCGTCCAGGTGAACTACATTCCGGTCTACTGGCACCCGGTCTTCGCCCACCAGGGTTACCGGCGCGGCCTGTGCCCGAACGCCGAGCAGTACTACGCGGAAGAACTGTCCCTCCCGCTCTTCCCGGACCTCACCGACGGTGACGTGGACCGGGTGATCGAGACGCTCCTGAGACTGGTTGGTTAACGTGTCCGATGTGACCCGATCGAATCTGATCGGCGGAGAGATGCTGAACTGGTCGGATCTGCATCCGGTCGACGCCCGCCCGGCGGCCGCCGGACCGGCAGCCACAGCACTCCTGGCCGCCGCCCTCCACCCCGATGACGCTGTCCTGATCGCCGGTCCGCACGACGCGGACCTGATCACGGACGTCGCCGCGCGGGTCACATCTGTCGACCTGCTGCTGCGGTCGGCCCCGGACGCCGAAGAACTCGCCGAGCTGCTGTCGGAGACCAAGGGAGAGGTGTTCTGCGGCTCCCTCGACCGGTTCGCCGGCGAGCACCTCGCCCCGGACGGCCAGCTCAGCAACGGGTACGACGTGATCGTCGCGCTGGACGGTCTGGAGCGGCTCGTCGGACCGGACACCGCCACGCTTCCGTGGGCGCAGGCCCTCGACCGGCTGCGCGCCCGGCTCCGGCCGGGCGGCCGGCTGCTGCTCGGCGCCCCGAACACGTTCGGCTTCGGCCGCCTGGTCCAGCCCGACATCACCGCCGCGCTGCCGCGCGACGAGGACTGGGGCCGCGACGTCGCGGACCGGACCCCCGCGGGGCTGAAGTCGCTGACCGCGGTCCTCCAGGCGAGCGGCCTCACGGTCGACCGGTTGTACGCCGTCTTCCCCTCGCTCGTGCAGGCCGACGTCGCGTTGACCTCGCTGGACGGTTTCGCGCCCGTGGTGGCCGCCCGCGCTGTTGCTGCCGGCAACGGCGGACCGTTGCTGATGGATCCGTACCGCGTCGTGATGGACGCGGCGGAGGCAGGCCTGGCCTTCGAGTTGGCGCCCGCGTGGTATTTCGTCGTCGGCACCGAGCCGCCGGCGGTCCTGCCGGAAGGCGTCGTACCGGACGGTGCGGGTGTGCTGCTGGAGGAGCACCTGCTCACCGCGATGAAGTACGACGATCACGCGGAGTTGCGGCGGATCATCCCGGAGTACGTCGCCTGGCTCGGCGCGGGTGGTGCCGGGTCGCCGGACAACGTGATCTTCGACGGGACGTCGTACCGGCTGTTCGGTGAGCCGCAGGACCTGGACGTCGTCGGGCATCTGCGCCGGTTCGCGGAGCGCACGCTGGAAAGTGGCTCGCGGCAACCATGGCCCGCGGCGGGCGATCCGCACCTGCTCACCTCCCGGCTCGCGTCGATGGCCGGGATCACGGTGCCGGAGCAGAGGTTCCGGCGCGCCGAGGTGATTCGCCCGCTGGGCAGCGCCGAGCAGCTGACCACCGTCGCCCGGCTGGCCGAGGAGCTCGCGCACGCGAGTGCTCGCGCGATCCTCTTCGAGGGCACGGCCAGCGGTCTGCGCCGGTCCAAGCCGTACCGCGTCGGCCACGCGATCCTCGGGCCCGCCCGCGAAGTCCGTCGCCGGCTCAAGCGCGCCCGGTGGAAGATCAAGCGCGCCGTGCGGAAGGTCCGGCGTCGCTGATGCACCACGCGAACCACTTCTACGGGCACGCCAACATCATGGCGACGTACGCCGGTCTCGCGAAGCCGCCGCGGATCTGGGGCTACCTGCAGCACGGCTGGAACATCCTGGACGGCTTCGCGCACGGCACGGCCTTCGCGCCCGGGACGCCGAAGTTCGTTTGGTCCGACAACGTCCGCCGCCGCGGGCACGCGCTCGGCCTGCGCAACTACTCGGTGATCGGCTCGGTCTGGCTGTACCTGCTCAAGGCGTACCCGGAGCTCGCGACGCCGGACCCGCGCGCCAAGGGCACAATCTTCTACCCGTTCCACGGCTGGGAAGGCCAGAACGTGCTCGGCGACCACGGCCGGATCGTTGCCTCGATCAAGGAGCACGAGACCGGCCCGGTAACCGTCTGCCTGTACTGGAACGAGTACGAGAAGCCCGCGATCCGCAACGTCTACAAGGACGCCGGGTTCCGCGTCATCACGCACGGGTACCGCGGTCTGCACTGGCGGCAGGTCGACGCGAAGTTCCTGGTCAAGCAGCTGCGCGAACTGCGCCGGCACGAACGCGTCGCTTCCAACCGGCTCAGCTCCGCGGTGCTGTACGGCGCCTCGCTCGGCCTGAGCGCCGGGGTCTACGGTGATCCCATGGTGCTGGAGAACGAGCACCCGTCGTTCGGCGGGCAGGCCCGGATCAAGCGGCTCTGGCCGGAGATGGACCAGCCGTATGTACCGGCCGACCTCGCGGCCGAGTTCACCAACACCGAACTGGGCGTCGACCACCTGGCGGGACCCGCGGAGATCCGGGAGATGTTCCGATGGAACAGCTGACAATCGGCATCGTCACGCAGGTCCGCGTGACCAGCACGCGGCTGCCCGCCAAGGTCATGCTCACCGTCGGCGGCAAGTCGTACCTCGAGCACCACCTCGACCGGCTCGACCGCACCGGCCTGCCGGTGATCGTCGCGACCACCGTGAACGAGGACGACGACGTGGTCGCGCAGTTGTGCGCCGAGCGCGGCGTGCCGGTGTTCCGCGGCAGCGAGGCCGACGTGCTCAGCCGGTTCGCCGGTGCCGCCCGCGAGCACGACCTGGACGCGATCGTCCGGGTCACCTCGGACTGCCCGCTGATCGATGCGGAGATCGTTGCCGCGGGCGTCGATCGGTGGCGGGCCGAGAACGACCCCGACCTGTACCTCTCGAACTGCCTCGAGCGCACCTACCCGCGCGGCATGGACTTCGAGATCTTCTCCGCCGCCCGGCTGTACGACGCGGAAGCGAAGGCGACGCTCAAGGCCGATCGCGAGCACGTCACGCCGTACCTGCACCAGAACCGTTCCGGCGAGATCCGGCTGCTGAACCTGCCGTGGACCGAGCGGACGTCCGGCAAGGACGCGTCGCAGTACCGGCTGACACTCGACACCGCCGACGACTGGAAGTTGCTCGACGCCCTGATCGAGGACTACGACGCGACCCGGCTGAGCTGCGCCGAGCTGGTCGCGATCCTCGACCAGCAACCGGAACTGGTCGCGCTGAACGCGCATATCGAACAGAAGAAACTCGGCGAGTAGCAGCCCGTTCGCGCACCGCACCGGCGTTCCTGGGGCATGATTTACGGTGATGACCACCAATGACCCGGCCGGCGACCCCGCTGACCCCGTCTCCACTGACCCCGTCTCCGCCGCCGAGAGCGCCGACGTTGCCGAGCCTGCTCACACCGGCGACGCCGCCGCGCCCGCGGGCAACGGCATGCGCGCCACGGCGGAGAAGGGCGGGCGCGCGGAGAACGGTGCGCGCGCGGCGCGGGCGACGGCGTTCGGTGCGGTCGCGGACGCGTACGACGCCGGGCGGCCGACGTTCCCGGTCGAGGCGCTGACCTGGATCCTCGGTCCGGGCCGCGGCCTGCAGGTGCTCGATCTCGGCGCCGGCACCGGCAAGCTCGGCGCGGTCGCCGCCGGGCTCGGGCACGACGTGATCGCCGTCGACCCGTCGCAGGAGATGCTCGAGGTCTGCCGGCGGCGGACCGGCATCGACACGATGGTCGGCGCCGCGGAGTCGATCCCGCTGGCGCACGCCTCCGTGGACGCGGTCGTCGTCGGACAGGCGTTCCACTGGTTCGACCATGCGCGGGCGCTGCCGGAGATCGCCCGGGTCCTGCGCCCGAACGGCGTCCTCGGCCTGCTCTGGAACAACGCCGACACCGTGGTGCCGTGGGTCCGGCGGATCTTCCAGGTGGTGCAGGGCGACGGCTTCGGCGGCAGCGAAGGATTCGACCCGGTGCCGGTCCTCGAGCAGTCGAACCTGTTCACGATGATCGAGCAGACCAGATTCCGGCACTGGCACGATCTGGATCGGCACGGCCTGCGGCAGTTGGCGCAGTCCCACTCGCGCGTCGCCGTACTGAAGGACATCCGGCGCGATCAGGTGCTCGAGCAGATCGACCTGATCTACGAGCACACCGCCCGGCCGCCGGAGCCGTTGCGGATGCCGTACTTCACGCATTGCTTCCGGGCGCACCCGAGCGAGTTCGCGAATTATCGCCGGACCGTCGACGCGCCGGTGGCTCCACACCTTTAGTTCGTTGAGAACTTTTCGGTTGCGGTGGGTCACAAACGCGCCACTTGCGGCTAACGTGCACGTGTTCAGTCCAGAGCTGTCGTTAAGTCGTTGGGAGTCTGGGACCTCATGGCTGATGAGACGGTGCGCGAGCGCGACGCGCGCGCGTACGAAGCGGTGCACGAAGCGGCCGACTTCACCGAGCTGAAACGGCGCTACAAGAACTTCGTGGTGCCGTGGACGATCGCCTTCATGGCGTGGTACTTGGCCTACGTCGCCTGCAACAACTGGGCACGTGGGTTCATGAGCCACAAGATCGGCGGCACGCACATCAACGTCGCGCTGGTCTTCGGCCTGCTGCAGTTCGTCTCGACCTTCGTGATCGCGGCACTGTACGGCCGGTTCGCCAACCGTAAGCTCGATCCGCTCGCCCACGGCCTGAACGCCAAGTACAAGAGGGAGCGCCGCCGGTGATGTCCTTGTTCGCCCTCCCCTCGGTCCTCCCCTCGGTGCTCTCGCAGGCGGTTCCGTTGGCGGCCGAGCCCGGAAACCGGACCTTGACGGTCTCGTTGTTCACCGCGGTCGTTGCCGTGACGCTCTACATCACCTGGTGGGCGTCCCGGCAGAACAAGACCGCGGCCGACTACTACGCCGGCGGGCGCTCGTTCAGCGGTGCACAGAACGGCCTCGCGGTCGCCGGTGACTACATGTCCGCGGCGTCGTTCCTCGGTATCTCCGGCCAGATCGCGCTGTACGGGTACGACGGTTTCCTGTACTCGATCGGCTTCCTGGTGGCGTGGCTGGTCGCGCTGCTCCTGGTGGCCGAGCTGCTGCGGAACTCGGGCCGCTTCACGATGGCCGACCAGCTCGCGTTCCGGATGAAGCAGCGCCCGGTCCGGACCGCGGCGGCGACCTCGACGATCGTGGTCTCGATCTTCTACCTGCTGGCCCAGATGGTCGGCGCCGGTTCGCTGGTCGGGCTGCTGCTCGGCGTCCACAGCGAAGGCCTGAAGGCCGCGGTGATCGTGCTGGTCGGCGCGCTGATGATCGTCTACGTGACGATCGGCGGCATGAGGGGCACCACCTGGGTACAGATCGTCAAGGCCGTGCTGCTGATGACCGGCACGGTCGTGATCACGTTCCTGGTACTGCTCAAGTTCGACTTCAACATCTCCCAGCTGCTCGGCTCGGCCGCGGAGAAGACCGGCAAGGGCGAGGCCTTCCTCCAGCCGGGTCTTTTGTACGGCAAGGACCTCGTCGGCCAGATCGACTTCCTCTCGCTCGGCCTGGCACTGGTCCTCGGTACGGCGGGTCTCCCGCACATCCTGATCCGCTTCTACACCGTGCCCGACTCGCGGTCCGCGCGGCGCTCGGTGCAGTGGGCGATCGGCCTGATCGGTGTCTTCTACCTGATGACGCTGGCGCTCGGCTTCGGTGCCGCGGCGCTGCTGGACACCGGCAAAGACTCCGCGGTCGCAACCTCGAAGGGCAACGTGGCCTCGCCACTGCTGGCCGAGTCCGTCGGCGGCGGCGCCGGTTCGACCGGTGGCGCGATCCTGCTGGCACTGATCGCGGCGGTCGCCTTCGCCACGATCCTCGCGGTGGTCGCCGGGCTGACGCTGACATCGGCGTCGTCGTTCGCGCACGATCTGTACGCCAACGTCATCGCGAAGCAGCAACCCACCGAGCAGCAGGAAGTGCGGATGGCGCGGTTCGCGGCGATCGGGATCGGTGCGGTGGCGATCGGGCTGGCGATCCCGGCGCAGAAGCTGAACATCGCGTTCCTGGTCGCGCTGGCCTTCGCGGTCGCTGCCTCGGCGAACCTGCCGGCGCTGCTGTTCAACCTGTTCTGGAAGCGGTTCAACACCTCCGGCGCGACCTGGAGCATCTACGGCGGTCTGATCTCGGCCGTCGTGCTGGTGTTCTTCTCGCCGGTGGTTTCCGGCAGCGCCAACTCGATGATCACCGGTGCGGACTTCCATTGGTTCCCGCTGTCCAACCCAGGCATCGTCTCGATCCCGCTCGGCTTCGTGTTCGGCGTGATCGGCACCTACCTCGGCAAGGACAAGTCCAGCGCGGACCGCTACCCCGAACTCTCCGTCCGCTCCCTCACCGGCGCCGGCGCCGAAGGGCCCGTCCGCCACTGACCCCGACCCCCGGGCGGCGGCAGCTTCGCGACTGCCCGCACCCCCGAGGGCCATCCGGGCCGGCTCGCAGTGCTGCGGGCCGGCCCGTTGGTGTGTCACGAGGCGTTGACGGTGTGTTGTTGCTGTCGTAACAATGGGGCATCGCCGCGCAAGAACTGGGCAAAGTCTGCGAAAGTTTTGAACTCTTCTGCCGCGGTGGCTCTTCCCTGTTCCGCCCCATCAGGAGAGGCCCATGCGAAATCTGCCCCGGCGGTTGCTGATCGCCCTCGTGGCCGCGAGTCTCGCGGCCGTACCCCTCGTTCGGCCGGCTCCGGTGGCGCAGGCCGCCGCGCCGGCCGGGCCCAACCTCGCGGCCGGGAAGCCGGCGTCGGCGAGCAGCAGCACCCAGAACTACATCGCCTCCAACGTGACCGACGGCGATCAGAGCAGCTACTGGGAGAGCGCGAACGACGCGTTCCCGCAGTGGGTCCAGGTCGACCTCGGCTCGACGGTCGCCACCAACCAGATCGTCCTGAAACTGCCGACCGCGAACTGGGGCGCCCGGGACCAGACCCTGGCCGTCCAGGGCAGCATCGACGGGCAGAACTTCAGCGACCTGTCCGCGGCCGCTCCGCGCACCTTCGCCCCGCCGGGCAACACGGTCACCGTCGACTACGGCACCGCCACCACGCGGTACGTCCGGATCCGATTCACCGCCAACACCGGCTGGCCGGCCGGGCAACTGTCCGAACTCGAGGTCTACGGTCCGGCGACCGGCGACACCCAGGCCCCCACCGCCCCGGGCGGCCTGACCCTCACCGAACCCGGCGCCGGGCAGATCAAGCTCACCTGGAACGCGTCGACCGACAACGTCGGCGTCACCGGCTACGACGTGTACGCCAACGGTCAACTGCGCACCAGCGTGGCCGGCACCGTGCTCACGTACACCGACAACCAGCCCGCCAATGTGTCGATCACGTACTACGTTCGCGCGAAAGATGCCGCTGGCAACCAATCGCCGAACAGCAACACGGTGATGCGGAACGGCAGTGGCGGCGCGGGCAGCAACCTCGCGCTGAACAAGCCGATCACCGCGTCCGGATCCGTGCACACGTTCGTCGCGACCAACGCCAACGACGACGACGTGACGACGTACTGGGAGGGCAACGGTCAGCCGGCGACCCTGACCACGCATCTCGGTGCGAACGCGGACCTCAGCTCGGTGGTCGTCCGGCTGAACCCGGATCCGGTCTGGGGACCGCGGACCCAGACGTTCTCGATCCTCGGGCGCGAGCAGAGCGCGTCCGGCTTCAGCACCGTCGTCGCGTCGGCGTCGTACGCCTTCGATCCCGCCGGCGGTAACGCGGTGACCATTCCGGTCAGTTCGCGCGTGGCCGACGTCCGGTTGAACTTCACCGGGAACACCGGCGCCCCGGCCGGTCAGGTGGCTGAGCTGCAGGTCATCGGCGTCCCAGCACCGAACCCGGATCTCACGCTGTCCGGGGTGTCGTGGACGCCGACGTCGCCGGTCGAGACGGACACGATCACCGTGCGCGCGACCGTCAACAACGCCGGTACCGGCGCCTCGCCGGCCACCGACGTCAACTTCTACCTGGGGACGACGAAGGTCGGCACGGCGGCGGTCGGTGCGCTTGCGGCCGGCGCCTCGACGACGGTCAGCGCGTCGATCGGTACTCGGGACGCGGGCTCCTACGCGTTGAGCGCCAAGGTCGACGAGGCGAACTCGGTCATCGAGCAGAACGACGGCAACAACAGCGGCGCGGCATCCGGACCATTGGTCGTCACCCCGTTGGCGAGCTCGGACCTGGTGGCCGCCGCGGTCAGTTGGACGCCAGGAAATCCGTCCGCCGGAAATTCCGTCACATTTTCCGTGGCGGTCCGGAACCAAGGCAGTGTCGCCTCGGCCACCGGTCCGCACGGCATCACCCTGACCGTCCTGAACGGTTCCTCCGTGGTGACGACGCTCACCGGCAGCTACACCGGGTCGATCGCGGCCGGTGCGACCACTCCGGCCGTTGCTGTCGGCAACTGGACGGCGGCGAACGGCCGCTACACGGTGCGCGTGGTACTGGCGGACGACGCGAACGAGCTGCCCGTGAAGCGCTTCAACAACACCAGCGAGCGGCCGCTGTTCGTCGGGCGCGGCGCGAACCTGCCGTACGACCACCTCGAGGCGGAAGATGCCTCGGTCGGCGGCGGCGCGAACGTGATCGGACCGAACCGGACGATCGGCGACCTGGCCGGCGAGGCGTCCGGACGGCGCGCGGTCACGCTGAACTCGACCGGCGCGTTCGTCGAGTTCACCACCCGGGCCGCCACCAACACACTGGTCACGCGTTTCTCGATCCCGGACGCGCCCGGTGGCGGCGGCCAGTCGTCGACGCTGAGCGTCTACGTCAACGGGACCTTCGCGAAGTCGTTGCCGCTCACCTCGAAGTACTCCTGGCTGTACGGCGCGGAGGCGGAGCCGAACAACTCACCCAGCTCGGGACCGGCGCGGCACATCTACGACGAGGCCAACCTGATGTTCGATCAGACCTACCCGGCCGGGACGAAGATCCGGCTGCAGAAGGATCCGGCGAACGCGACGACGTACTCGATCGACTTCATCGACACCGAGGCGGCCACCGCGATCGGGAACCCGGGTGCCGGGTTCGTGACGCCGAACGGATTCACCCACCAGGACGTGCAGAAGGCGCTCGACCAGGTACGGCAGAACCCCACGTTGCAAGGCGTGTACCTGCCGGCCGGTGAGTACCAGACGTCGTCGAAGTTCATCGTGTCCGGCCGGGCGATCCAGGTCGTCGGCGCCGGGCCGTGGTTCACCCGGTTCGTGGCACCGCAGAACCAGTCGAACACCGATATCGGGTTCGACGCGCAACCGTCGGCCAACGGCTCGACGTTCCGCGGGTTCTCGTATTTCGGCAACTACGACAGCCGCATCAACGGCCCCGGGAAGGTGTTCAACTTCGCGGGTACGTCGAACATGACGATCGACAACATCTGGGTCGAGCACCAGCTCTGCCTGTACTGGGGTGCGAACACCGACAACTCGGTGATCACCAACGCCCGGATCCGGAACACGTTCGCGGACGGCGTCAACATGACCAACGGGTCGTCCGGGAACACCGTCAGCAACAGCGAGGCCCGGTCCACCGGCGACGACAGCTTCGCGCTCTTCAACGCCACCGACAACGGCGGCGGCGAAGTCCGGGACAACGTGTTCGAGAACCTGTCCGCCGTGCTCACCTGGCGGGCCGCCGGGTTCGCCGTGTACGGCGGCACGAACAACGTTTTCCGGAACCTGTACGCGGCGGACATGCTGACCTACCCGGGCATCACGATCAGCTCGCTGGACTTCGGCATCCCGATGAACGGGTTCGGCGCGACACCGCCGACGCAGGTGCAGAACGCGACCGTAATCCGTTCCGGCGGCCATTTCTGGGGAAATCAGACGTTCCCGGGTGTCTGGATCTACTCGGCCACGAAGATCTTCCAGGGCATCCGGGTCTCCGGCCTGGACGTCGTCGATCCGACGTACTCCGGGATCATGTTCCAGACCGACTACGTCAACGGAAACCCGCTGTTTCCGGTCGCGGACACGATCTTCACCGACGTCACGGTCTCCGGCGCCCGCAAGTCCGGTGATGCCTTCGACGCCAAGTCCGGCTTCGGCATCTGGGCCAACGAGCTCCCCGAACCGGGCGAAGGCCCTGCCCGCGGCGAAGTCACCTTCAACAACCTCACCCTCACCGACAACGCGGTAGACATCCACAACCCCACCACAACCTTCACCATCCACCGCAACTGATCCGACCGCGGTTGGATGCCAACGGCAACCGAACGGCGGGGCCGCGAGTCAACCACCTCGCGGCCCCGCACTGTTCAGACATCCGTGGGACGTCCATCACCCACGGAAGTTGAAGTCCATGCCTACGTGCGTGTAATAGACCAGAACCGCCACCGCGAGCCAGCCAAGGCCCGTCAAGGAGAGCGTGACCCCGGTGACTGCCATTGCGCCGCGGGAGCGACCGATGACAGCCAAGGGTGCCAGTAGGCACCCGACCGCCGGCAGCACGTACAGGGCGCACAGAGGCAGGTTCACGAGACTCTTGGGGAGCGTGCCCAGGAGCGGCTCCTGCGGCGGGGCGCTCGCGAAAACCTCGTAGCGGAGCGCGGCTGCCGCACACGCTGCCAGTACGAGCCCGAGACCGAACACGATCCAGACGACCGGTCGCAACACGGTAGCCAGGTAGGTCCGGACCTCTTCGCTCACGGCGCCTTTGGGTCCGAGCATGGCGACCAGCGCATCCCCGCGCCGCCACAGGAAGAAGCCGGCCGACAGCAGCAGAACTCCGAGCACGACGACCGGCTCACCGAACATGAAGTTCTTGAATCGCTCGGGATTCTGCAGCGGCCAGGCGACCGACATGTGGCCGCCGAGGACGGTCAGGATGGCGCCGAGTCCGGCGAACGACAAGGCCCAGCCGTCGAAGCTGACGATGCCCGCGCGCGGCGAGACCAGCAACCTGCGGCCGAGCTGGACGACCAGCAGGATCCCCATTCCGGAGGCGAATCCCATCAAGGTCGTGTAGGTGATCATACGGAGCCTTTCGGTCGTCACGCGCGGCACGATGGATGCACGCTGACGGGAGCGTAACGGCGAGCAACGCCTTATGGGCGCTCGGCAACTAAATCGGGCGCGAAGGCAACCAACGGTGGAAATCAGCCGCCGGTGGCGTGGTGGGAGGGAGCCGGGCCGAGGGACGCTCCGGCGATGAGATGGTGGGCGGTGGGAGTGAGGGTGTGGAGGGCGGTGCCTTGGGTTCGGTGGGTGGTGATGAGGCCGGCGGTGCGGAGTACTCGGGTGTGCTCCGAGGTGGAGGCCAGGGAGATGCCTACCCGGCGGGACAGTTGGCTCGTGGTGGCGGGATGCGTGAGAGAGCGCAGTACGGCGGCGCGCGTGCGGCCAGCAAGTTGGCGAGTGCGTCGTCCGCGTCATCGGCCGCGACAGCGAACTCGGCCCGCCCGAGGTCCGCCGCGGTGAAGTGGACCCGAATCATCCCCTGAATGTGACGGTAGCGGGAATCCGCGGCGCTTGAGACTGATCTGTGGGTCGGGCGCGGGCGGTTGTCCGGCCGCATGACTCCAACACGACGGGATATCCGTCGCTGTTGGGGGTTGTCTGCTCTTGTACCTACGGAGAACCCCCAACACGAGGAGTAAACCCCTGTCCGCCCCGCCGCACCACACCCCCGCCACGGCCACGCCCCGCCACGCCCCGCCCCGCCACGCCACGCGCCGCCACGCCACGCCACGCGCCGCCGCGCCGCCCTGCCGCGCGCGCCGCCGCGCCGGCCGCTGCAGTTGGCGCCTGCTCGCCGGCTTCCGAAAACTCGCCTAGATGATTGATGCGCGGCCCGAAGGTGTGCACGCTCGACAGTTAGTGTGGTGCAGGGCGGGTGTGTTCGGCGCCTGAATCACGCTCAGCTGTGCCCCCTGACACGGGACACGTCCTGTCGACCTGACACACGCCACACACGCCACACGCCACCCGTCGCCATCGGCACCGTGTACCGCGGCACCAGCCGTCGCTCCGAGCTCAGCCTCTTCCTCAAGCCGGCAGCGACGGGCGCAGGTCCGCGACAGGTATCCATCCCGACCGCTGGGGCCGCGTCCTGATCGCCGGCGTCAGCACGCCGAAGCTCTTCCGGTACGACGCTCGCGGCTGCAGCCGCGAGCTCACAGGTCGTCGGTGACGCGGGACAGGATCGCGCCGGCCTGGAGCACGAGGTTGCGGTCGGATTCGTCGAGGCGGTTGAGGATGTTGCTCAGCTCCTCAGCCGCCTGACGCCCGGAGGCTGCGACAGTCTCGGCGCCGGCATCGGTGAGGACAACCGCCGTCGCGCGCCCGTCGACCGGGTCGGGCTCACGGCGGACCAGGCCGGCCTCCTCCAGGGCCGCGACTGTGGTGGTCGCGGTCGGCTGGCTGCACGGCACGCGCGCGGCGATCTCGCCGATCCGGATCGGCTGCTCGTCGGCGATCAGCATCAACGCCAGGAACTGCGTCGGGTGCAGGAGCGTGGTGGTCCTGCTCCGGCGCAGGTGCCTGACGATCCTGTGCATGCTGACCAGCAGCTGCAACGCTTCCTGCGCCATCGTGATCACCTCCGTCGGGAAGCGCAATCCTGGCACAGGCGCCCCAGCATCGCCTACCACGGCAGGCCGATCCGGGCGCGAGTCGTCGCGAGACGGGTCGATCGAACCTCAGGAGGCGGGCAGTTCGCCGGCGTTGCCCGGGGCGGCGATCACGCGGTTCCGGCCGGCGTCCTTGGCCTGGTACATGGCCAGATCGGCGGCCATCTGGAGCTCGTCCAGGCTGGTCCCGGACTCCGGGTACGTCGCGACGCCGATCGAGCAGGTGATCGTGTCGCAGACGACCGGGCCGCTCGGGGTGGGGATGGTGATCGCGAGGCCGGCGATCCGCCGCCGGATCCGCTCGGCGGCCAGCGCGGTGTCGGACGCCGACGTCTGCGGCAGCAGGATCGCGAACTCCTCACCGCCGAGCCGGCCGACGAAGTCGTTGTCGCGGACCTCGTGCCGCAGCTCCTCGGCGACCGCCTTGAGCGCCTCGTCCCCGGCCAGGTGACCGAACGTGTCATTGATGAGTTTGAAGTGGTCGAGATCCAGGTACAGCACGCCGAGCCGGGAGCTCGTCCGCTCAGCGCCCGCGAACTCGCGGCGGGCGATCTCGTGCCAGAACGCGGCGTTCGCGAGGCCGGTCTTCGGATCGGTCCGCGACGCGGTCTGGAACTGCTCGACCAGAAGCGCCCGATGCAGACCGAGGATGGTCAGCAGCAGGACCGCGACGGCCCACGGCTGGCTGAGCAGCAGCGCGGCGGTGGCGACCCCCAGCCCGAGCGAACCGGCCACGATCAGCTGCTCGGACAGCTTCCCGATCGCGTTGCGACCCGGGGAGTCCGGGTTCGCCAGCATGATCGCGCCCGCGACCAGGGCGTAGTTCACGAACCAGTACGCCAACCCGGCCGCGACCACCGCGACGAGTCCGAGCGGCCCGGACGGATACCCGGGGTACACCCCCGGACGAATCGCGGCGAGCGCGACGGCACCCGCAGCCCCGGCCAGGATGACGGTCGTCGCGGTGAACACCGAGCGGTACGGCGGCACGCGCCGGACCCGGAACCACGAATGCGCGTACGTGCTGGCGATCAGCGCCGCGGCCAGCGGCGGCGGCAGGATGAGGACGCCGGCGAACGTCCACATGCCCTTCAGGTTCGTGTACGGGATGCCCTCGGCGCCGACCTTGCGCAGCCGCTCGATGTCCCGCGCGGCCTCGAGGTGGATCGCCGATCCGGCCGCGAGCACCAGCAGGCGAATCCAGTCACCGCTCGTGACGGCGACCAGGTCGACCGTTGACACAACCACCACCGCGGTGATGAGTTCGACCGCGAGGACATACCCGAGCACGCTCCGGGGCTGCGACCAGAGTGCCCACCTGGTCGGGCTCCACGGCATGTCCTGACGCCGGCGCAGGCGACGCCGCACCAGCCGATGCCGGATACTCATGAAAAGACCCCCGCCTCACAGTCGGTCCTTGTCACAGAGTAGCCGTGACATGCACGCAATGTCATGGCTTCTCTGCCCAAACCTCGCCGCGTACGCCAACCGCGCCCAGAACCCGCGAGAGGAGGCCGCCGCCATGCAGAACAACGACTGGTGAGCCGTCATGCCGACCGGCGGATCGCGCCGGCGTACCCGTACGCCGCGCCCGCCGCGACAAGTACCCCGATCACTCCCGTGGTCGCCACCACCAGCGGCGGCGACCACCGATCCGCCGCCGCCCCCGCGGCGAGTACTCCGATCCCCTGGGAGACGATGAGCGCAGTGCGCGCCAGGCCGAACGCCTGGCCGCGCTGCGCGTCCGGGACGTTCAGCACGAAGTCCGCGTTCGCGGCGAGCTGGTACGACGCGCACAGCCCGGAAATCATCCACAACGCCGCGGTCACCCACAGTCCGGGCTCCGAGAAACAGCCGATCAGCGGTGCACACGACCCGATCGCCAGCGGACCCATCAGCCGCAGCCGCCGGGCCGGTGCGGCCCGCGTGAGCAGCAACATCCCGACCATCTGGCCGGCCGGGTTCGCGGCGAGCAGGACGCCGACCGCGATCGGACCGGCGTTGACCGCCGCGGCGTACGGCGCGGCGAGTCCTTCGACGCTGACGTAGAAACCGGCCATGCAGGCGAGCGCGACCAGGTAGCGCAGGCGCCGGTCGGTCCAGACGAGCTTGGCACCTGCTGAGACGGACGCCCACCATCCGGGACGTTTCGTGGCCGATTCCGGCAGCGGGCGTTCCTTGACACCCAGCTTCAGCAGGACGACGGACAACGCGAACGTGCCGGCGTCGACGAGGAGAGCTCGCTCGGCGCCGAAGGCCGCGACCAGCGTTCCGCCGGTGACGAAGCCGGCCAGCTGGGCGGCCTGGCCAGTGATGTTCGTCACTGAGGTCGCCAGCACGAACCTGTCGCCGGACAGGATCGACGGCAGCAGCGCGGCGCGCGCGGACTGGAACGGTGACGCGAGCAGCTGGACGGCGACGAGCAGCACGCAGAGGATCCACAGCGACGTCCCCGGGATCGCCATCGCAGCGAGTAACAACGCTCGCGCCACGTCGCACCAGATCATCACGCGGCGTCGCGGATACCGATCGGCCAGCCCCGACAGCAAAGGTCCGCCGACGATGTCCGGGAGGAAGGTCAAGGCATAGGTGACCGCGGAGAGCCCCGCCGATCCGGTGCGATCGAAGACGAGGACAGCCAGGGCGACGCGGGCCAACTGGTCGCCGATCACGGACCCGAGCTGGGCCAGCCACAGCCAACGGAACTCGGCAACACCGAACACCTCGCCGTACGTGGCGGGCTGCTCGGCGGGGTCGGTGGAAGAACGTGCGGGGCGGCGGTTCACGAGGTCAAACTACCCACGATGCGCAAGCGTACGCGCACCGTGGTGCGTGCCGCGGAGGTTCGGCTGCGTCTTCAGCGATGTACGGCGACCACGCCGAGCGCGAACGCCGTGCCGGCCAGGCCGAGCATCGTGGTGGCCAAGGTGACCAAGCGTGACTGAAATTTCGGAAGCTCGGCCGTGGTCGCGAACACGCGCTGTGGCCAGTGACACCAGGAGACGTACCAGAAGATGCCGGTCGCGATCAGCAGCAGAACCCCTTTGACGACGTGGATCTGCCAGTCGGCGTGATCGATCACCAGCAGGCCGGCGCCGGTGAGCGCGATCACCGCGATCAGCCCGACGACCTTCCATCGGTTGCCTGAGGCAATGACCATGGTGAAGGCCTCACGGCCGTCGCCGTCCGCGGCGAAGAAGCGCTTGACCTTCGGCTGGACGACGAACAGCGAGTAGGCCATGCCGCCGACCCAGGCCGCAGCCACTCCGACGTGCACCAGCGCCAAACCGATCGTCACTGCGGTGTTCACACGCCGACGGTAGCCTCCGATCGGTCCTCGGCCGGATAGCGTCGCGGTATGGACCCCTGGCAGACGCTGACCACGGCGTACGAGCAGTCCCGTGGTCGCGAGGATTCACTCGACCAACTGATGGAATGGGAGGCGCAGCGATCCCTGATCGGGTCCGTGCAGGGCTCCACTGTCCTGGACGTCGGTTGCGGCAACGGTGCGAAGACCATCGAGCTGGTCCGTGATCACGGGGCCGCCGCGGCGGTGGGGGTGGATGTCGCCGGACAGTTCCTGACTCCGTCCGATAGTACTGACGTGACGCTGATCCCTGGGGACTTGTCGGCGCTCGACGAGATCGACTCACTGACCGGTCGGCGTTTCGATGTGGTGCTGTTTCTGCAGACGCTGGCATATGCGCGAGACCGCGGCCGGACGCTGCGCACCGTCCGCTCGATGCTCGCGGACGACGGCGTACTGGTGGTATCGATGGCGCACCCCATCCGGTGGGCTGTGGAACGGTCCGAGCGGGACGGGATGGGGTTGGGGGACGCGTACCACGCGGTCGGGCCGATCTCGTACCCGTCCCGATGGAATCCGGAGGTCACGCTGACCCATACGACGGACACGTTCTCGAGCATCCACAACGCCCTTACCGACAACGGTTTCCGGGTCGAGCGGGTGCTGGAACCTCAATTGTCCAAGGAGAAACAGGAGCTCTACCCACACAAGCAGGAATGGCTCGCGCAGTACGTCGGAATCATCATTTTCCGGGCCCGGCCCGCGTGAAGGTCCGCGTCCTGCACCGGACCGGGCAATGGTGTTCGGGGCGGCAGGTGGGGCGGGTCGTCGGGTACGACGTACGGATCCTGCCGCAGTACCAGGTCGCAGGGCGGCCGACGGTCGATCGGTCGTACCTGTTGCTGGACGAAGGGGTGCAGGTGACGAAGCCGGTGGTGTTCACCGGGGCGCTGGAGGGATGGTGGTACGTCGATCTGGTGGAGATCGAACGGACCGGCGACGGGCTCGTCGTCCACGACCTGTACGCCGACGTGATGATCCCGCCCGCCGGAGACCAGTACCGGATCCTCGATCTCGACGAGCTCGGTGAGGCGCTGCGTGCGGGACAGCTGACTGCCGCGCGGTGCGCCGACGTCCTGGTGGCGACGCAGCGGTTCATGGACCGGTACCTGCCGCGGGCGGACGGAAAGCCGACGGAATCGGAGTTTCCGCCGCCGGAAGTGGTCGAGCTGGAAGGCTTTCCGTCGTTCCTGTGAAACGCAGCGGGCCCCCGGCGAGGTGCCGGGGGGCCCGCTGTGTGGAGTTCGGTCAGTCCTCGTCGGACTTGCCGGCCGCCAGGTTGGACTTGATCAGGTCCATCACCGTCGAGTCGGCGAGGGTGGTGACGTCACCGACCTCGCGGTTCTCGGCGACGTCGCGGAGCAGCCGGCGCATGATCTTGCCCGACCGCGTCTTCGGCAACTCCGAGACGACCATGATCTGCCGCGGCTTCGCGATCGGGCCGATCTCCTTGGCGACGTGGTTGCGCAGCTCCTGCACGACGTCCGGTCCACCGTCGCCCGCCTCCGAGCGAAGGATGACGAACGCGGCGATCGCCTGCCCGGTGGTCGGGTCGGACGCGCCGACCACGGCCGCCTCGGCGACCTTCGGGTGCGAGACCAGCGCGGACTCGATCTCGGTGGTCGACAGGCGGTGCCCGGACACGTTCATCACGTCGTCCACCCGGCCGAGCAGCCAGATGTCGCCGTCCTCATCCTTCTTCGCACCGTCACCGGCGAAGTACTTGCCCTCGAACCGCGACCAGTAGGTGTCGACGAACCGCTGGTCGTCACCCCACAGCGTGCGCAGCATCGCCGGCCACGGCTTGGTGATGACCAGGTAGCCACCGGAACCGTCCGGCACCGAGTTTCCGGAGTCGTCGACCACGTCGACCTCGACCCCCGGGATCGCCTTCATCGCGGCGCCCGGCTTGCCCGCGGTGACGCCGGGCAGCGGCGAGATCATGTGCATCCCGGTCTCGGTCTGCCACCAGGTGTCGACGACCGGCGCCTTGTTGCCGCCGATGTGCTCGCGGTACCAGACGTAGGCCTCCGGGTTGATCGGCTCACCGACCGACCCGATCACCCGCAGCGACGACAGGTCGAACTTCGCCGGGATGTCGGCGCCCCACTTCATGAACGTCCGGATCGCGGTCGGCGCGCAGTACAGGATCGACACCTTGTACTTCTGGACGATCTCCCACCAGCGGCCCTGGTGCGGGGTGTCCGGCGTCCCTTCGTACAGCACGGACGTGGTCGCGTTCGCGAGGGCGCCGTACACGATGTAGCTGTGCCCGGTGACCCAGCCGATGTCGGCGGCGGTCCAGTAGACGTCGGTGTCCGGCTTCAGGTCGAACACACCCCACTGGGTGTACGCCGTACCGACCAGGTAGCCACCCGTGGTGTGCAGGATGCCCTTCGGCTTGCCCGTGCTGCCGGACGTGTACATCACGTACAGCGGGTGCTCGGCGTCGAACGCCTCCGGGGTGTGCTCGGTCGACTGCTTCTCGACGAACTCGTGCCACCACAGGTCGCGGCCTTCGACGATGTTCGTGTCCTGGCCGGTCCGACGGACCACGACCACGTTGCGTACGTCGGGGCAGTCCTCGAGCGCCGTGTCGACCGCGGGCTTCAGGGCCGCGGCGGCACCTCGGCGGTACCCGCCGTCGGACGTGATCACCACGCGGGCGTCGCAGTCCTGGATCCGGCCCTTCAGTGCATCCGAGGAGAACCCGCCGAACACGACCGTGTGCGGGGCACCGATCCGGGCGCAGGCGAGCATCGCGACCACGGTCTCCGGGATCATCGGCATGTAGATGGCGACCACCTCGCCGGGCTTCACGCCCAGCTCGAGCAGCGCGTTCGCGGCCTTGCTGACCTCGTCCTTCAGCTGCGCGTAGGTGATCTCGCGGGCGTCACCAGGCTCACCCTCGAAGTAGTAGGCGACCTTGTCGCCGAGCCCGTTCTCGACGTGCCGGTCGACACAGTTGTACGCCGCGTTCAGCTTGCCGTCGGCGTACCACTTGGCGAACGGCGGATTGCTCCAGTCCAGCGTCTGCGTCGGCTCGGTCGCCCAGGTCAGCCGCTTGGCCTGCTCGGCCCAGAACCCCTCGAAATCGGCGGCGGCGCGCTCGTACGCGTCGGCCTTGAGGTTCGCGTTCGCGGCGAGTTCGGCGGGCGGCTCGAACCGGCGCTCCTCGTGCATCAGGTTCGACAGCGCCTCTGACTGCGCCCCTGATTGCGCTTCGGACCGGGCCTCGGGCTGGGGTGACTCTGCATTCGTCACGTCGACGACTCCTCCTCGCTGGCTTCGGCGCGCTGGAGCGCCCGGTTACCTTTCTACCAACGTCGCCCCCACCACGGGAACCGGCGTATCGCCCAGCCGCCACGATTCTGCGCCGAACAGCCACCCCACGCCGCCCGCCGGCCCGTTTTGGCAGTGGGGCGGCGGCAGCCCCGCCGAGTCGTGGAAATCGGCAGATCGCCGGGACCACTTTCCACGACTCGGTGGCCGGGGCATCGACCATTTGCCACGATTCGGCGGAACCAATCGGTCTCGGAGTGCATCGGAGGTTGTGTGAACCCGATGCAGCCGCTGCCGCCGTTGCCGACCGCCCCCACCGATCTGCCCTCGCCGGCTGATCTTTCCGAGGAGCGTCGGAAGATCTCCCGCGCCGCCCGCCGCCGCGTTCACGCCCGCGAGTTGCGCGTCCGCCGCACCCAACGCGCCACCCGCGCCCAGCTACCGCTGCACTGACCAGGTCCACCAGCGCGTACGCCGAGCTGGTGCGGATCGGCGTACGCGCATCGGCAGCGCGGTACGGCGGGCGTCGGCCTACCGGCTTCGAGGAATGGGTACGTCGGCCCGTGGCACGTCGGCGTACCGGTTTCGGAAAACGCGTACGTCGGCGCGTGGCACGTCGGCGTACCGGCGATCCAGTGGCGTGGTCGGTCGTAGCTCGCGTACGGGATACCGGCTACTGCTGGTGGTAGGCGAGCAGCTTCCCGAGGATCGCGGTCAGGCGAGTCCGGTCGGTGGCCGACAGCGGCGCGAAGATCTCCTCCTGCGCGCTGCCGATCAGCTTGGTCAGCCGCCGGTAGTGCCGCTTGCCCGCCGTCGTGATCGTGATGACGTTGCGGCGCCCGTCCTCGGGGTCGGGGCTGCGCTCGACGAACCCGTCCTCCTCCAGTTCGTTGAGAGCGGCAACCACGTCGCTACGGTCGATCGAACTGCGCCGGCCGAGCGTCGCCTGGCTGGCCGGACCGAACTCGACCAGGGTCGCGAGCAACCGGAAGTGGTACGCTCGCGCACCTCCGGCAGCAAAGGACTCGGTGACGACCCGGTGCGCCTGGGCCGCACTCTGGGTCAGCAGCCAGCTCGGCAGTTGGGTCAGGGCGGTCGGAGTCTGCTCATCCACCCCGGCAGTCTATGCCGTCAACGGTTCGTCCCCAGCGTTGGCTGGACCTACGATTCCCGGGCGTCCAGGAGCTCGTCCCAGTGCTCCTCCACCCAGGCGCAGAACACCCGGACCGGTTCGAGCAGGCTGCGACCCAGCTCGGTCAGCTCGTACGTGACCCGGCGCCCGCTCTCGATCCGCCGGACGAAACCGTCCCGTTCGAGCCCGCGCAGCGACTGGGTGAGGCTTTTCGGGCTGATGCGGGCGAGCGGGACGCGCAGTTCGGAGTACCGGCGCGGCCCGTCCTCGAGGCACCGCAGGACCAGCCCGGCCCACTTGTCGCCACCGATCCGGAACGGCAGCAGTGACGACGGACAGATCTCCTCGAACATGTCCGCCCGCAACGCCTCCATATCCACCAAGGTATCCAATCGGTAACCACCCCTCCTTCTACGGTCGCCGTACCACTTCTCAAGGAGGTTGCGGTGAGCAAGATTCTGGTCATCGGCGCCCGCGGCCGCGCCGCCAGGGCAGCCGTCGCGGAAGCACGCGCCCGAGGTCACCAAGTCCTGGGCGTCGCCCGAGCGGTCGCTGACGGGTCGGTCGCTGACGGGTCGGTCGCAGCCGGGTCGGTCGCAGCCGGGTCGGTCGCAGCCGGGTCGGTCGCTGCCGGGGCGAACGGTCGCGGGTCGGGCGGTCACGGGTCGGCCGGTGGTGAGTCGGCCGGTGGTGAGTTGGCCGGTGGGTTGGTTGCCGGGGATGTGACGGATGCTGCGCGGATCGCCGAGCTGGCGGTGGGGTACGACGCGGTGATCGCGGGGGTGTACGACGGTGCGAGCGATCCGGCGGTGTTCTTTCCGGCCGCGGCGCGGGCCTTGGTCGAGGGGCTGCAGAAGGCGGGCGTCGCGCGGCTTGTCTGGGTCGGGCTGGCGTCGATCCTGCCGACTGCCGACGGCACGTTGCTGATGGACACCGACGGCTATCCGACCGAGTACCGCTCGTTCTTCCTCGCGCATCAGGCGGCGCTCGACATTTTTGCGAGTTCGGCCCTCGACTGGGTGTCGGTGGCACCGACCGGCGACTTCGACCACGCCGATCCCACACGCGGCGGCAGGTATCGCGTCGCCCCGGCGAACGCGCGCGACCTCATCTCGTACGCCGATCTCGCGGTGGCGCTCGTCGACGAGGCGGACCGTCCGGCCCATCACCGCGAGGCGATCGGCATTACGGTCTAGACGGGTGCCTGGCGAGGTCCGGCGTACGGGCGATAGGTTCGGATCATGTCTGGGGCCGAGGAGTACCTGAGCAAGGCGTTGGCGATCGCCCAGCAGGCGGCGGACACCCAACTGGGCGCGATCCGTGTGGCGGCCGGGCTGATCGCCGGCGCGCTCGCCGACGGGAAGACGTTCTGGGTGTTCGGGACCGGGCACAGCCACATGCTGGCCGAGGAACTGTACGGTCGCGCCGGCGGGCTGGCCGACGTCCGCGCGATCCTCGAACCGGGACTCATGCTGCACGAAGGCCTCCAGAAGAGCTCGCTGCTCGAACGCCTCCCCGGCCTCGCCGACGTACTCCTCGAGATCAACCCGCTCGCCGCCGGCGACGTACTGCTGATCGCCTCGAACTCCGGCCGCAACGCCGTCCCCGTCGAGTTCGCACTGGGTGCCCGCGCCCGCGGCGTCCAGGTGATCGCGCTGACGTCCCTCGCGCACTCCAACGCCACCACGTCCCGCGCCCCCGGTGGCCAGCGCCTCTTCGAAACCGCCGACGTCGTCATCGACAACTGCGGCGTACCCGGCGACGCCCTCATCACCGTCCCCGGTACGCCGGAACCCACCGGCGCAACCTCCACACTGGTAGGCGCCCTCCTCCTCCAGGCCCTGACGGTCGAAGTAGTAACCCGCCTGGCCGCCGAAGGCCACCCGCCCAACGTCCTCCGCAGCCTGAACGTCTAGCGGTCCGCGGAAGCCGTGGATCTCTGGAGGGTTTTCTGCTTGTGGCGGGGCAGAATCCTCCACTGTCATGGGGAAATCCTCCTAGTGCTACAGCCGGAGATCGTGATCTCCGGCCGGCGCGGTCTTCGTTATGTGCCTGTCTTGGCGGATTTGGGGAGGATTTCTGGCCGATCCTGGGGTGAAATCCTCCCCGGATCGGGCCCGGATCGTGGCCTGACGCCGCCGCAGATCACGATCTCCGGCTGTAGTACTAGGAGGATTTTCCGCGGTCAGCGGTACACGGTCGGCGTGGACTCAGCGAACCGTTGCGGTCGCCCGCGACCCGGTAACCGCCGGCGCGATCCAGTGACCGTCCGCGCGACTCAGCGACCGTCCGCGCGACTTGGTGACCGTCCGCGCGACTCGGTGACCGTCAGCGCGACCCAGTGACCGTCCGCGTGACTATGTGGCCGGCGGCTTGACCTAGATGATTGACGCACGGCCTGGTCTGGATTCTCGGTGGTCGTAGGCGGTGATGGAACCGAGAACGGGTGCTCCAGCGCGGTTCACCCCCGGATATCCGCGCCAGTTGGGGTTCTCTGCTCGTGTACCGACGAAGAATCCCCACCACGCGGGGTAGTGGTACGGCGTGGGGCGATGGCGTGGTCGTCGGCGCTACCCGGGTTTCCACAACACGGTGGGTTCACCCATCGTGTTGTGGGTTCCGTACCCTTCACACGGGTCAGGAACCCA
>NZ_JBEZFT010000069.1:0-37959 GCF_040649595.1 Kribbella sp. NPDC048915
GATCGCTTCGGAGGACCTCGACGCCACCCGTCCGAACGACGTACTGGGCCTGCTGGCGTTGGCGAAACAGGTTCTCGGAACCCACAACACGGTGGGTGAACCCACCTTCGGGCACACGGCAGGGTGCTTCCACGGCAGCGCCGTACTACCGCACCCCGCCGTACCGCACCACGTCGCCCGCGCACTCCACGACCGGCCGTCCTTCTCCCCAGCGCCCACGCCGCAGCCATCTCACCACGGTGGTGGGATTGACTCCTCTGTTGGTTAGTGGCAACTTACCGTTCGTGGGGACTTACGGATCTCTCGAAGCTGCCGGACCGGTGCTGGATGCACTGGGCGACCCGACGCGCCGGGTGATCCTCGAGACGCTGCGCACCGGCGGGCCGTGCTCGGTCGGCGTACTGGCCGAGCGCGTGCCCGTCAGCCGGCCCGCGATCTCGCAGCACCTGAAGGTGCTCGGCGCGGTCGGGCTGGTGCGGCACGAAGCGCGCGGGACCCGGAACATCTACCGAGTCCATCAGTCCGGTCTCGACGAGCTGCGCCGCTGGCTCGACCAGTTCTGGGACGACACGTTGCAGGCGTACGCCGAGCACGTCCGGCGGGCTGCCGCGCCGGACGGGCAGCAGACCGATGAGGAGCGGAAATGACTGTGGAACAAGAACTCTCACCGCTGGTGAAGACCGTCGTCGTACCGGTCGGCGTCGACCGTGCCTTCGCGGCGTTCACCGCGGAGACGTCGGCGTGGTGGCCGCTGTTCAGTCACTCGGTCGGCGAGGCGGCCGCGACCGGCGTCCGGCTGGAAGGCGCCGTCGGCGGCCGGATCGTCGAGTACGGCGCCGACGGGGACATCGCCACCTGGGGGACGCTTTCGGCGTGGTCGCCGCCAAACTCACTGAGCTTCAGTTGGCACCCGGGCGGCGACCCGTCCGAGGCCGGCGAGGTGACGGTCACCTTCACCGCCTGCGACGAGGGCACCGAGGTCCGCCTGGTGCACTCCGGCTGGGAGCGCCGCGGCGACGGCGCCCGGGCCCGCCGCAACTACGACACGGGCTGGGACTACGTGCTGGGCAAGTTCGTCGAGCACGCTCGATAGTTGGAGGATGGCGAACCCTCCACTCGACGTCCGCGCCCTCGACGCCGCACTGCGGCCGCACGGCGAATCGGTGATGCTGCCGAGGGCGGCGTACGTCGAACCGGAGGTGCTCGCCTGGGAACGCCGGCACTTCTTCGCCGGCACCTGGACCTGTCTCGGCCGCGTCGACGAACTCGCCGCCGGTACGACGCAACGCCAAGTGACCGTCGGCGACATTGCCACCGTGCTCACGTTCGGCGACGTACCCCGGGCCTTCGCGAACACCTGCCGGCATCGCGGCCACGAACTGCTCCAGCGCGACGAGTCGAGTGATCGCCGCGCGGTGGTGTGCCCGTACCACGGCTGGGCCTACGAACTCGACGGTTCCGTCCGGACCGCGCCGCGGATGGGCGATGCGTTCGACACGACGCCGTACGGCCTGGTCGAGCTGCCGGCCGAGGTGTGGCACGGCTGGCTGTTCGTGAACGCGACCGGTACGGCGACCGCGTTCGCCGACCATCTCGGCGGGATCACCGACCTCGTCGCGCCGTACGCGCCGGAGCGTCTTGCCCTGAAGTCGCGGCACACGTACGACGTGGCGGCGAACTGGAAGACGATCGTGGAGAACTATCACGAGTGTTACCACTGCCCGCTGATCCATCCCGAACTGTGCAAGGTGTCGCCGCCGACGTCCGGTGACAACTGGAACCTGCCCGGCACGTGGGTCGGCGGGCTGATGGACCTGCGCCCGGACGCCGCCACAATGTCGCTCGACGGTCGCTCTCTCGGGCTGCCGATCGAGGGCGTGAACCCGCGCCAGGTCAACTACCTCGGCCTGTTCCCCAACCTGCTGATCTCACTGCATCCCGACTACGTGATGACACACCGTCTCGAACCGCGCACACCGGGTCTGACCAGCGTCGAGTGCTCCTGGTACTTCCGGCCCGAGGTCACGGATCCGTCGTACGCCGTGGAGTTCTGGGACATCACGAACCGCGAGGACTGGGCCGCCTGCGAGTCGGTCCAGCGCGGCGCCGAGTCCCCGCATTTCCGTCCCGGGCCGCTCGCGCCCGCGGAGGACGCCGTTTACCAGTGGGTGACGATGCTCGCGCGCGGCTATCTGGGGAAGGCGCTGACCGGCCCCGCGTGACCTGCTGAGATCATCCATCGGATCCGCTCAACCTTTCCAGCGGGCCAAGCCATCTTCAGGCTGACCAGGTTGTCCGAGATAGGGGTTGGGATGGATCCGGCACGCGACCACGAATTCGCCGAGTTCGTGGACGGGCGGTTCACCGCGTTGCAGCGGTTCGGCTACTTGCTGACCGGCGAGTGGCATCTGGCCGAGGACCTGGTGCAGACCGCACTCACCAAGGTGTGGTTCCACCGGAACTCGTTACGCAGCAGCGCCGCGCTGGAGAGCTACACCCGGACCGTGATGGTGAACACCAGCACCCAGTGGTGGCGCCGGAAGTGGCGCGGCGAGACCCCCACCGGGGAGTTGCCGGAAGCACCGGCACCCGAGGCCTACAAGTCGGTCGACGACCGTGACTTGTTGCTGCGGGCACTCGCCACGCTCCCCCGCCGGACCCGCGCGACGCTGGTCCTGCGGTACTTCGAGGACCTGCCGGAGGCCGAGATCGCCCAGATCATGGGCTGCTCGGTCGGCACCGTGAAGTCGAACGTGTCCCGCGGCCTGGCCAAACTCCGTGAGCACCACCTGGTGGCGGCGGTCACCGCCGCCCCGTCCGTTCCGGCCCAGAAGGAGGGCTGAACCATGACCGACGATCTGAAGCAGCAGTTCGAGCGACTGGTCGCCGACGCGCCACCACCCGGCGCCCGGCCGAGCGAGGCCGTGTTCGCCCGGGTCCGGACGGCGCGCCGGCGCCGCACCGCCGGCGTGACGACGCTGGCCGTGGCCGCGGTGGCCGGTATCGCCGTTGCCGCGGGCAACTTGACCGACATCAGCAGTACGCCGCCGGTGACGAACAGCCCGAGCGCGCCGTCGACCGTCATCACCGCACCACCGACGAGCACGCAGACCAGCACTCCTTCGACAACGACGCCGAAGACCGACCCGGTGAACTCGACCACCACCGTGGGTACGACGGGGTCACCCGACAAGCCGAGTGGCACGACGAACACGCCCAAGACGAACACACCGCCGCCGGAGCGCCCGGTCACGGTCGACATCATGCTCAAGCCGACCGTGACCGGTCGCACGGTGTCGCTGCGAGTGACGGTCTCGGGCACCGTCGTCGTACCGGTCGCCGAGGACGGCAGGAATCTGTCCGCCGACACGTCGTTCGCCGATTTGTCCATGGGCACGACCATCGTCTGGGGCGACGGTCAGCAGGGCGGCTCGGACCCCGGAGCCGTGAACTGCTCGGGTACGACGCGCAGGAGCGGTCACCAGACGTACACGGCGTCCGAGCCGTACACCTACACCAAGCCGGGTACTTACACGATCCGCTTCGAGCTGCGGTACTGCGCCGGTAAGAACAGCAAGTGGAGCAACACCAAGACCGTGAAGGTGACGGTCAAATAGTCCAGGCGTGGTCGGAGGTGCCGGTGGTGGGCAGGCCGGCCGCCTTCAGGTCGGTGCGCAGATCGCGGGGCAGGGCGAACGTCAGGCTCTCCTCCGCGGTCGTCACCTCCTGGACGTCGGCGTACCCGCGCTCGGCCAGCCAGCGCAGGACGTCGCGGACCAGCACCTCCGGCACGCTCGCGCCGCTGCTCACCCCGACCGAGTCGACCCCGTCCAGCCAGGCCTCGTCGATCTCGTCGGCGAAGTCGACCAGGTACCCGGCCTTCGCGCCGTGCTCGATCGCGACCTCGACCAGGCGCACCGAGTTCGACGAGTTGCGGGAGCCGACCACGATCATCAGGTCGGCCTCAGGCGCCAGCTTCTTGACCGCGGCCTGGCGGTTCTGGGTCGCGTAGCAGATGTCGTCACTCGGCGGGTCCTGCAGGTGCGGGAACCGCTCGCGCAGACGGCGTACCGTCTCCATCGTCTCGTCCACGGACAGGGTGGTCTGGGACAGCCAGACAACCTTCTCCGGGTCGCGAACGACCACGTTCGGTACGTCGTCCGGGCCGTCGACCAGGTGCACGTGATCGGGGGCCTCACCGGAGGTGCCGATGACCTCCTCGTGGCCCTCGTGACCGATCAGCAGGATGTCGTAGTCGGTCGCGGCGAACCGCTTCGCCTCGTGGTGCACCTTGGTGACCAGCGGGCAGGTCGCGTCGATCGTCTTCAACTGTCGCGCGGCCGCCTCCTCGTGCACCACCGGGGCGACACCGTGCGCGGAGAAGATCACTGTCTCGCCCTCGGGCACCTCGGCGGTCTCGTCGACGAAGATCGCGCCGCGCTTCTGCAGCGTCTGCACGACGTACTTGTTGTGCACGATCTCCTTGCGCACGTACACCGGCGGCCCGTACAGGTCGAGGGCCTTCTCGACTGCCACCACCGCCCGGTCCACGCCCGCGCAGTACCCACGGGGAGCAGCGAGCAGCACCCGCTTGGTCCTCGTCGCGGTCGGCATAGACGTGTTCTCAGGCTGGACAGTCACGGTCCCAATGGTACGGGCCGCGGTGTACGCAGCCGCGCTCGCGCCTGTGAACAGCGTCACGACGCCGCGCGTCGGGGAGCCGTCCGCCCTGTCCGGACGGCTCCACCGTGGGAGGTGTTACCAGCAAGTCAAGAATCCCCGGAAAAAGCCTTGCTGGCAAAGCATTTTCCCCCGGTCCGCTGTGATCCCCGCTGAAATGTGCCCAGCTGCTCGGGCTTGGGAATGCGCTCGTGGACGTCCCCGCGAATGTCGATGGCGGGAATGTCGGCGCGGAGTCGTAGGGTCTGGGAGTGGCATTGGAGACCTCGCCGGAAGCGCCTGCGGCCGTCCGGACGATCGCGAACGGGATAGCGAGCTGGATCAACCAGCTCGGTGCCGTGTGGGTCGAGGGGCAGCTGACCGACGTCTCGATCGGACGCGGTACGACGACCGTGTTCGGGACACTGCGCGACACCGATGCCGACATCTCACTGCGGTTCACCTGCAACCGGCGGGTGTTCGAGGCCGTCCAGGTGCACGACGGTTCGCGGGTGCTCGTGCACGCCAAGCCGAACTTCTTCGCCCGGCGCGGCACGCTCGCGCTCGCGGTCAGCGAGATCCGGCACGTCGGCATCGGCGAACTGCTGGCCCGGATCGAGCGGCTGAAGCAATTGCTCGCCGCCGAAGGGCTTTTCGAGCCGTACCGCAAGCGCAAGCTCCCGTTCCTTCCGCACACGATCGGCTTGATCTGCGGTCGCGATTCCGCGGCCGAACGCGACGTCCTCGAGAACGCGAAGCGCCGCTGGCCGGCGGTCGCGTTCCGGATCGAGTACGCGTCGGTGCAGGGGCCGTCCGCGGCCGCCGAGGTGATGACCGCGCTGCGCAAGCTCGACGCCGACGAATCGGTCGAGGTGATCGTGATCGCCCGCGGCGGCGGATCGCTGGAGGACCTGCTGCCGTTCTCGGACGAGGGCCTGATCCGCGCGGTGTCCAAGACCGCGACGCCGGTGGTGAGCGCGATCGGCCACGAGCCGGACTCGCCGCTGCTCGACCTGGTCGCGGACCTGCGGGCGTCGACCCCGACCGACGCGGCGAAGCGGATCGTGCCCGACGTCCGCGAGGAGCTGGACGGCGTCAGGCTGCTGCGCGAGCGCGGTCTGCGCGCCATCCGGTCCTGGCTGGATCGTGAGGCGCACGCGCTGGCGGCGATCCGCTCCCGCCCCGCGCTCGCGGCGCCCGTCTCCGACCTGCAGCGGCGGTCCGACGAGATCACCGCCCTGCTCGAGCGCAGCCGCCGTACCCTCACTCATCGGCTCGACCGCGCGAGCGACGACATCGCGCACCGGTTGGCGAGTGTGCGGGCACTGTCCCCGAAGGCGACGCTCGAGCGCGGATACTCCGTACTCCAGCTCGCCGACGGCACCGCCGTACGGGAAGTGGCGCAGGTGGCGCCCGGCGACCTGTTGCAGGCGCGGGTCAGTGACGGCCGGTTCACGGTCGAGGTCCAGGATGCGCAGGCCGGCGATTCGCAGGAGGAGACGAAGTGAGCGATCGACCCGAGATGACGTACGAACAGGCCCGCGAGGAACTCGTCGAGGTCGTCCGCAAACTCGAGGCCGGCGGCACCAGCCTCGAAGAGTCCCTGGCCCTGTGGGAACGCGGCGAAGAACTGGCCGCCACCTGCCAACGCTGGCTCGACGGCGCCCGGGAGCGCCTCAACAAGGCGCAGGAAGCCCACCAGGAGAAGACCAACTGACCGCGCTCACGGTGCGCGCGGTGCTGGCCGGTGATCTGGCCGGTGATCTGGCCGGTGATGTGCCCGGTGATGTGCCTAGCGATCTGCTCGGCGATCTGCTCGGCGCGGCCGAGGCGCGGGTGGCGAGCTGGCGCGCCGCGTTCACCGGGCTCGTACCGCAGGACTTCCTCGACGGGATGGACCCGGCCGCGATCGCCTCCTCCTGGGCGGACAGCATCGCCGCCGGCCGCTCGAGGCTGCACGTCGCGGTCCGCGACGAGCAGGTGATCGGGTACGCCGGAGTCGGCCCCGAGCGCGATCCCACCGCCCCACCGAACACCGGCGAACTGTACGCGCTCTACGTACACCCCGCCCACTGGGGAACCGGCGCCGGCCGCGCCCTCACCGACGCCGCCTGCGACGACCTCCGTGCGGTGGGCTGCACCGCCGTATCGCTCTGGGTCCTCGAAGCAAACACCCGAGCCCGCCGCTTCTACACCACCTACGGCTTCACCGAAACGGCCGACCGAACCCACTCCTCCCTCAACAACCTCCCCGAACTCCGCCTCACCGCCCCCCTGTAACCCGCGCCTCCTCCACCGGCGCCGTGGTGGACCACGCCCGTGGCCGGGGCTGGACCTGAGCACCCGACTCGACCGACCACTGAGCACGGTTCTGCCGCGTGGCTCCTACGCCATGGCCCATCCCGGGACCTCGCACACCCCTCCGGGACCGTGCACCCCATCCGGGGACCTTGAACAAGCAATAACCACTCCACACCCACCACAACCTGTTCAAACCCCCGACTCCAGCCCGGCACGCCAACCGGCGCAGCCAACCTCATACGAACGGATAACCCCGCCAGTTAGGGGCTCTCTGCTCTCATACCGACGAAGAACCCTCAATGCGCGCGGTCATCCACTCGTATGCCGTGCCGCGGATCAGCCGGGCGGTGGTCTGGTCGGCGGCGGTGATGCCGTGGGGTGGTGCCGTGGGGTGGTGCCGTGGGGTGGTGCCGTGGGGTGGTGCCGTGGGGTGGTGCGGTTTGGTCGTCGGGGGTGGTGGCGGACCTGCAGCACTCACCAACCCGCGCCGGAGCCGCTGAACACGGCGTCCGCGAGCGTGGTCGGGAGGAGCAAGCAGAGGTTAGTGAGTGGTGGGCGTCCGCGACCTTGGTCGGCGTGAGCGATGGTGGCCGGTGCTTCTCGGCGGGGCGGCGGCAGCGAACGGAGGCCGCGCGGGGCGAATCGGCGTGTGAGCGGTCAGTTGGGGGTGCGGCGGCGGGGGCGGGGGTGGTTGGGGAGGGGAAGGGGGTGGTCGGGTGGGAGTTCCTGGGGTACGGCGGAGGTGCCGAGGGGCTGGTGGTACGTCGACCACGTCGCAGCGCGTGCTGGAATGTTGCCGATGGCATCGACTTTGGTGACGCGGTGGGTGCCGGAGCGGATCAGGTCCCACAGGTCGGCGTCGGTGCGCAGGCGGCGGAGTTCGCCGAACAGTTCGCGGCTGAACCAGCACGGATAACTCTCGCCGTCCTCGTACCGGCACACGCCGATCAGCGTCGCGGACTCGGCGACGAGCGACCATACGGTGGCGGAGGTGACGCCGGGCTGGTCACCGGCCAGGACGACGAGGCCGTCCGCTCGCCGATCGACGGCGTCCAGGGCCGGGACGATCGAGGCGCTACCCGTGTCGGCATGCGGAGACTCGACCACCCGAACGCGGGAGAAATCGACGCATTCGCGGATCTGCGCGGCCGCACTGCCGAGCGTCACGACCAACTGGTCGAACCCACACGCCCGCGCGCTGTCGACAGCGGCGCCCAGCAACGGTACGCCGCCGTGGTCCTGCAACTGCCAGGCGGCGCCGAGGTGCGGCGAACTGTCGGCGCCGAGCACGAGCCCCGTGACGAACATCGGCGGGTCAACTCCTCGCCGGGGACGGCACGACCATGTGGCGGCCTTTCTGCTGGTCCCCGAGCGTACGTCAGCCGCCTCGATCGAACCGCCCGCCGGCCGCGTGTGTCAACGACCGTCCGGAAAGTGGTCCGAATTGCCCGGAAAATGGGCACCCCGACGCACCCCCAAGCACAAACCCCAGTACATCCCAGCGCAACCCGGCAACACGTCAGGACAAACGGACAAACCTCACCGCAACACTGATGCGAACGATTCCAGCGCCGGATACCCCGCATTTCCGGCCACGATCGTGGTCACGCCGGAACCTACCAGGATCAAGGCGTTCTCGCCCTTCCGGTCGAGCAGGACCTTCCGTTGCCAGGTCACGCCGTCGACCGTCGCCGTTCCGTCGTCCGTCGTCTGACCGAGCTTGTCACGGACGAATTTCCCGCCGGTGACATTGGACTGCTCGAGACCGACGTACTTCTTCTCGTTGGTCACCACGCCGAGATGCCAGGTCATCGGGGCCTGTTCGGGACTGCGGAATTGCACGCTGGTCGCGACCCACCCGGCCGGCATCGGTTCGGGGCCGCGCACCCAGGAGGCGACCTTGCGCGCGTCCTCCAACTGAGCCGTGTACTCGACCGCCTTGGGCTTCTCCTCCTGCTTCGGCCGCCAGGTGACCGTCATCAGGAACGCAACCACGGCCAGGCAGATCACCAGCGCGAACACCATGTTGCCGACGGTCTGCGACTTGCGCTTGTCCCGCCGGTACGCCTGCCGGTACTCATTCGCCTCGGCCAGGAGCTGCGCTTTCTCCCGCGCCTTCTCCTGCGCCGCAGCCTCGTCGGACGCGCCCGGACCTGTGGAACTCATGCCCACAGTGTCTCGCGACGCGCAATCCGGCCGAACACCGGTCGGCGGCGTTGGCTACGATCCGTTGACATGAGTGACCCGACCATGCCGCCGGCCCACCTGGAGGTCGAGGCGCACGCGCCCGACCGCAACCTCGCCCTGGAACTGGTCCGCGTCACCGAGGCGGCCGCGATGGCGGCGGGTCGCTGGGTCGGCCGCGGCGACAAGAACGGCGCGGACGGCGCGGCGGTGAATGCGATGCGTACGCTCATCGGCACGGTCGGTATGAACGGCGTCGTGGTGATCGGCGAGGGCGAGAAGGACAACGCCCCGATGCTGTACAACGGCGAGCGGGTCGGCTCCGGCGAGGGACCCGAGTGCGACGTGGCGGTCGACCCGGTCGACGGTACGACGCTGGTGTCGAAGGGCATGGCCAACGGCATCGCGGTGATGGCGGTCGCGCCGCGCAACTCGATGTACGACCCGTCCGCGGTGTTCTACATGGAGAAGCTCGTGGTCGGTCCCGAGGCGGCCGAGGTGGTCGACATCCGGCTGCCGGTCGCGGAGAACATCCGCCGCGTCGCGAAAGCAAAGGGCAGCACGGTGGACGACGTCACGGTCGTCCTGCTGGACCGTCCGCGGCACGAGCAGCTGGCGGCCGAGATCCGCGCCACCGGTGCGCGGATCAAGTTCATCTCCGACGGCGATGTGGCCGGCGCGGTCGAGGCGGCCCGGCCGGACACCGGCCTGGACATGCTGCTCGGGATCGGCGGTACGCCGGAGGGCATCATCGCCGCCTGTGCGATGAAGTGCCTCGGCGGGAAGATCCAGGGCAAGCTCTGGCCGCAGGACGACGCCGAGCGGCAGCGCGCGCTCGACGCCGGGCACGACCTCGACCGGGTGCTCGACACCGACGACCTGGTCAGCGGCGACGACTGCTTCTTCGTGGCTACCGGGATCACCGACGGCGAACTGCTCCGCGGCGTCCGGTACGGCCGCTCGACCGCACGGACCCACTCGCTCGTCATGCGCTCGCGCAGCGGCACGATCCGCAGCATCGAGAGTGTTCACCAGCTGGAGAAGCTGCGCGCCTACTCCACCATCGATTTCGAGCACGCCCGATGACCGCTCCGCTGCTGGTGATCGGCGAGGCGCTCGTCGACATCGTGGCACCCGCGAAACCGCGCAACGGGAACGGCAAGGCCAACGCGACACCGGGCGGTTCGCCCGCGAACGTCGCGGTCGGCCTGGCGCGTCTCGGCGTACCGACCGAGCTGGTGACGCGCTTCGGCACGGATCCGTACGGCGACCAGCTCGGCGCGCACCTGTTCGGGAACGGCGTCCAGCTCGCGCCGGGATCGGTCGACCCGCACTTCCGGACGAGTACGGCGACCGCGTCGCTGAACGCGGCGGGCGTGGCGACGTACCAGTTCGACATCACCTGGGAACCGCCCGCGCTGTCGCTGTCGCGCGGCTGCCCGGCCGTCCACACCGGATCGATCGCCACCGTGCTCGAGCCCGGCGCATCGGCGATCCGCGCGTTCCTGGAGTCGATCGCCGATCAGCCGGTCACCGTGACGCTGGATCCCAACGCGCGGCCGAGCATCACGCCCGATCCTGTGTCCACGTGGGCCGCAGTCCGTGAGCTCGCGGCGTTGAGCGACCTGGTGAAGCTGAGCGACGAGGACTGCGAGTTTCTCTGCCCGGGCCTGTTGCCGGTGGAGATCGCAAAGGAGCTGCTGACCGCCGAGCGGACGCAGTGCGTGGTGATCACGCGCGGCGGCGAGGGCGCGCTCGGGGTCTCGCGGGAAACGCAGGTCGAGGTGGCAGCGCCGACGATCGAGGTTGTGGACACCGTCGGCGCCGGCGACTCGTTCATGTCGGCGCTGATCGCCGGTCTCGAGCAGCGTGGGCTGCTCGGCGAAACGCGGCTCGCGGGCCTGACCGGCGACGACCTGCGCGATGTTGTGGACTACGCGGTGAAGGCCGCGGCGATCACGTGTACCCGCCAGGGGGCCGACCCGCCGACCGCGGACGAGCACGCCGCCCAGTGGGGTTCTTGAGCGTGTCCGCGGCCGAGGCGTGGACCCGTGAACTGGAGTCCACCGGCCGCGTCGACTTCCGGCCGCGACGCGGCCGGCTGACGGTGCGGCTGATCGGATTCGGTCTGCCGATGGTGCTGTCGCTGCTGACCAACATCGACCATCTGCGTGCGGACGGCATCACGGACACCCTCGGTGTACTGCGGCTGACCGCCCTCGCGGCGTTCGTGTACGGCACCGCCTGGACGGCGTGGCAGCTGATCACGAGTCGCCCGCTGATCCGGGTGGACGCCGAGGGCATCACCCGCGGCCGCAACCTGCGCTGGTCGAGCATCACGCGGATCGACGACCCGGCCGGCTGGCCGCTGGCCCGTACGGTGCAGGTGCACCCGGCGGATCGCCGGACGCGGCCGATCACGATCCCGCAGGACCACGTCGAGGACCTGGACGCCCTCACGCCCTGGCTGCGCTCACTGCACGCTCGGCATTCAACTGACTGAGGCTCTCAGCTGACCGAGGGCACTCAGCTGACCGAGCTGCGCACGGCGCTGAGGTGTTCGCGGGCGCGGCCCGCGGCGAGCTCAGGATCCTTGGCGCGAATAGCATCGGCGATCGCCTCGTGCGCGGCCTGGTCGTGGCGGTGCCGGTACTCCTCGTCGAGTTTCAACATGTCGATCATGGCCCGGCGGATCCGCGGCACGAACGTGTCGAACAACTCGGTCAGTACGGCGTTGTGCGCCGCCGTGACGACCGCGCGGTGGAACGCGAGATCGGCCTCGATGTACCAGTCGTCGGGCGCGTTCGCAGCCGCGCGCTTTCGGTCCGCGAGCGTGTACCGGAAGTTCTTCAGGTCGGCCGGCGTGCGGCGCAGCGCCGCCAGCCGGGCGCCTTCGGTCTCGATCGCGAGCCTGCCCTCGAGGACGTCGGTGATGTCGGCCTTCCGCAGCACCTTGTCCCAGTCCTCGGCGGGCTGCAGCGCGATCACGAACACGCCCGCGCCCTGGCGGCTCTCCAGCACCCGGCGGCCCGCCAGCTCGCGGACCGCCTCACGGATCGTGGACCGGCCGACGCCGAGTTGCGCGGCCAGCGTGGTCTCGCCCGGGAGCTTCGCGCCGAGCGCCCATTCGCCGTCGCCGATCCGGCGCAGCAGTTCCTCGGCTGCCTGCTCCGCGAGCGGGTGACGACGAATCATGCGCAGCATTGTAGAGGTACTCAGGTTGTCAGCTTGTCTGAGGAGTTGATACGGTGCTGCCCATGCGCACGCTCCCGGTCCTCCGCCCCCTCGGCCTGCTTCTCGGCCGCCACGGCGGGAGCTGATCGACCGGCGCTCCCTCCGTGGAGTGCGGTCGTCCGCCGGTCCTCGCCTCTCCTGTGAAGGACCACCTGATCATGAATCGTCAGCAGCCCTCCCCCATGCCCAGCCACCGCTACCGCGACGTGTTCGCCCGCGTGCCGGTGGCGCCGGTCGCCCGCACCTGGCCGGACAACCGGATCACCACCGCTCCGCTGTGGGTGCCGGTCGACCTCCGCGATGGCAACCAGGCGTTGGCCGAGCCGATGGATCCCGAGCGCAAGCGCCGCTTCTTCGAGCTGATGGTTGCCATCGGCTACAAAGAGATCGAGGTCGGGTACCCGTCCGCGTCGCAGACCGACTTCGACTTCGTCCGGCTGCTCGCCGAGTCCGACCTGGTTCCCGACGACGTGACGATCGTCGTGTTCACCCCGGCCCGCCCGGACCTGATCGCCCGCACGGTCGAGTCGGTCGCCGGGATCCGCGGTGACGTCGTCGTCCACATGTACGCCGCGACCGCGCCGGTGTGGCGTGACGTCGTACTGCGGAAAACGCGTGCCGAGCTGGCGTCGATGATCTACGCCGGGTCCGAGCAGATCCTCCGGCTGGCCGGCGACTCGGTGCGGTTCCAGTTCTCGCCCGAGGTGTACAACCTGACCGAGCCGGACTTCGTCCTCGAGCTGGCCGATCAGCTCACCAAGCAGTGGGACGCGACGCCGGAGCGGCCGGTGATCCTGAACCTGCCCGCGACGGTCGAGGTCGCCACCCCGAACGTGTACGCCGACCAGATCGAGTACATGCACCAGAATCTTCCCCGCCGCGACGGCGTGATCCTGTCGGTGCATCCGCACAACGACCGCGGTACGGGCATCGCCTGCGCCGAACTCGCCGTACTGGCCGGGGCGCAGCGGGTCGAAGGGTGCATCTTCGGCAACGGTGAACGCACCGGGAACGTCGACATCGCCACGCTGGCGCTGAACCTGCACGCGCAGGGCGTCGACCCGATGATCGACTTCTCCGACATCGACGGAGTCCGGTCGGTGGTGGAGCACTGCACCCGGATGCCGATCCATCCGCGGCACCCGTACGTCGGCGAACTGGTGTACACGGCCTTCTCCGGCACGCATCAGGACGCGATCCGGAAAGGGTTCGCCATTCAGGGACCGGGTGCTTGGGAAGTGCCCTACCTGCCGATCGATCCGGCCGATGTCGGGCGCGGGTACGAGGCGGTGGTCCGGGTGAACAGCCAGTCCGGCAAGGGCGGGATCGCGCACGTGCTGGAGTCTGTGTACGGCATCGGATTGACGCCGGAGCAGGAGCGGGAGTTCGCGCGGCACGTACAGCGACGTACGGACGCGACCGGGCGCGAAGCGAGTCCGGAAGAGTTGAAGGCGTTGTACGAGGAGGTTTACGGGTGCTCGAACTGAAGGACGTCGACTTCGTCCGGGACGGCAAGCCCTTGCTGTCCGGGGTGTCGCTGACCGCGGGTGAAGGTGAGCGCTGGGCGCTGCTCGGGCCGAACGGCGCGGGCAAGAGCACGCTGCTCGGGTTGTGCGGTGCGGTCACGCATCCGACCCGCGGTACGGTCGAGATTCTCGGACGCCGCCTCGGTACGGTCGACATCCGCACCTTGCGCGAATCGATCGGCCACGTGAACCCGCGACATCCGCTGCGATCGTCGCTGAGCATCCGGGACGTCGTACTCACCGGTCTGACCGGAACGATCGAGCGGATGCCGCGCTGGGAGCCGACGCCCGCGCAGGAAGCCCGGGCGCTGGAGTTGATCGATCTGCTGGGGATCGGCGCGCTGGCCAAGTCGCTCTGGACCACGCTGTCCCAGGGCGAGCGCGGCCGCGCGCTGATCGCCCGCGCGCTCATCTCGGACCCGCAACTGCTGCTCCTGGACGAGCCGTCGACCGGCCTGGACGTGGCGGCCCGTGAGCAGCTCCTCGAAACCCTCGACCAGATCCACCTCAGCCACCCGCACCTGGCCTGGGTCCTGGTCACCCATCACCTCGAAGAACTCCCGACGTGCACGACCCACGCCGCCCTTCTCCGCGACGGCAAGGTACTGGCCGCTGGCCCGGTCGACGACGTCCTCACCACCGCCCACATCACCCGAACCTTCAACCACCCGATTCAGGTCACCCGCCACCACGACCGCTGGACCGCCACCGCCCAACGACGCTGACCGCCGGAGTCCTGCCGGTTACAGTGGAACTCGCTCCGGGGGTGGGCTGTGAGGGGCGGGGGCGTGCGATGGCTGTTATGGGTGAGCGGCTGCCCGAGGCCTGGATGGTGGAGTGGCAGCGGAACGGGCGGGTCGAGTTTCCGTTGCGGCGCTGGGCGTTCCTGCAGTTCCCGGTGGGGCTGGTGCTCGCGTTCGCGGCTTTCACCGGCAGCCGAGTGCCGGGCATGCTCGACGACGGCAACTGGCGGTACGTCGCCTACCTGTTGATCGCTGTGTACGTCGGCGCCGCGGCCATGATCGTCTGGCAACTGGTGACGCAGCGGCCGGCTCTCGTCGTCGACCGCAGGGGATTGCACCTGGGGCGACGGAGGTTCATGGCGTGGAGTGAGATCGGGGGGATCGGCTTCGTGTCCGGGCCTGGGTGGATCCGGCAACTGCCGATTCACCCCAAGCACGTCTGGGCGAAAAACCTGGTGCTGACACAGCACCATGTGAACGATCTGTCGGCGTTCCGCGTGTGGCTGGGCGAACTGCTGGACGAGTACCGGGATCCGGTCAGCTGAGGCCGAGGCGTTTGCTCAGGCGCGGGCCGCGTTTGATCTTGACCTCGCCCAGGATCGCCGTACCGCGGATGTGGAACCGCTTCGGCGCCGCGGACGGTGAGTTCGGGTCCGGTACCGCCTTGAGGCCGGCCTCCTGTTCGGAGATCGAGCCGAGGATCGGGTTGCTGTCCAGCAGGACGATCGCATTCTGCGGTACGCGGATCTTCACGTCGGCGAGGATCGACTTCACGTCGATGTAGATCTCGTCGTACGGGATCTGCGCCTCGGTGTAGTCGAGCGTGACGTCGCCGAGCACCGCGTGCACCTCCTGGCGCTGCGGGACCAGCCAGTTCCCGGTCCGCTTCTGGTCGGACAGGAACACGTTGATCACCGGTCCGGCCTGGACGAGCGCACCGCCGGCGTACTGCGGCGCGGCCGGAACGTCCTGCTGGGTGTGCGGCGCCCGCGGGCCGTTCGGCAGGTCGGCGGTGAGCTCGACGAGTTCGCCGTACGTCTTGGAGGCGTACAACGTCTCGAGCCGGTCCTCGAGCTCGGTGTAGGTCAGCCGGCCCTCGCCCGCGGCGTCGCGCAGGATGTCGGCGACCTCCTCCCGCTCCAGATCGGACACCCGCCGCCGCAGCGCCGGATCCTCGGGCTGCGCGGGCACCCTGTCCCGATCACCGGACTGCGCCGGCACGACATCCTGCGGTCGGTTCTCCTGAGGAAGTTCATCCTGAGCCACGCCAGAACCATACGCGCGCGACCGGCTCGCTGCCCCCAGGTTTGTCCCCCGGTTTCCCCCTGACCCCGTCCCTGACCTGGCCGCCGCGCGCTGGAGTGAGACGGAGGTCGCGTCGCCGGGTCGCGGGTCGAGAACTAGGCTTTGGGCGTCCAGTCCAGTCTGTGTGGAGGTATGCCCGGTGTCTGCCGACTTCAACTACTCCGACCTGTTGCCGTTGGGTGCCGACGAGACGGAGTACCGGCTGCTGACGACGGAAGGTGTCAGCACGTTCACCGCGGGCGATCGGACGTTCCTGCAGGTGCAGCCCGAGGTGCTGCAGGCCCTGACCGCCGAGGCGATGCACGACATCTCGCACTACCTGCGCACCGCGCACCTGGCACAGCTGCGACGCATCATCGACGACCCGGAGGCCTCCGGGAACGACCGCTTCGTCGCCCTCGACCTGCTGAAGAACGCGAACATCTCCGCCGGCGGCGTCCTTCCGATGTGCCAGGACACCGGCACCGCGATCGTGATGGGCAAGAAGTCCGAAGGCGTCCTCACCGGCGCGGTCGACGAGGAGTGGATCAGCCGCGGCGTGTACGACGCGTACACCAACCTGAACCTGCGCTACTCGCAGATGGCGCCGCTGACCATGTGGGACGAGAAGAACACCGGCACCAACCTTCCGGCACAGATCGAGCTGTACTCCACTCCGTCGTACGGCGACCCGGCGTACAAGTTCCTGTTCATGGCCAAGGGCGGCGGCTCCGCGAACAAGTCGTTCCTGTACCAGGAGACCAAGGCGGTCCTGAACCCGGCGCGGATGATGGAGTTCCTCGACGAGAAGATCCGGTCGCTCGGTACCGCGGCCTGTCCGCCGTACCACCTCGCCGTCGTGGTCGGCGGTACGTCGGCCGAGTACGCGCTGAAGACCGCGAAGTACGCCTCCGCGCACTACCTCGACACCCTGCCCACCAGCGGCTCGCCGGTCGGGCACGGGTTCCGGGACGTGGAGCTGGAGGAGGAGGTCTTCAAGCTGACGCAGCAGTTCGGGATCGGCGCGCAGTTCGGCGGCAAGTACTTCTGCCACGACGTCCGCGTGATCCGCCTGCCGCGGCACGGCGCGTCCTGCCCGGTCGCGATCGCGGTGTCCTGCTCGGCGGACCGCCAGGCGCTGGCGAAGATCACCCCGGAGGGCGTGTTCCTCGAGCAGCTCGAGCGCGAGCCGGCCCGGTTCCTGCCTGACACCACCGAGGAGCACCTCGACGACTCCGAGGTGGTTCGCATCGACCTGAACCGGCCGATGGACGAGATCCGCGCCGAGCTGTCCAAGCTGCCGGTCAAGACGCGGCTGTCGCTGACCGGTCCGCTGGTGGTGGCGCGCGACATCGCCCACGCCAAAATCAAGGAACGACTCGACGCCGGCGAACCGATGCCGTCGTACCTGCGCGACCACGCCGTGTACTACGCCGGACCGGCGAAAACTCCCGAAGGCTACGCGTCCGGCTCCTTCGGGCCGACCACGGCCGGCCGGATGGACGCGTACGTCGACCAGTTCCAGGCGGCCGGTGGCTCCTTCGTGATGCTTGCCAAGGGCAACCGCTCCGCGAAAGTGACGGCGGCCTGCAAGGAACACGGCGGGTTCTACCTCGGCTCGATCGGCGGCCCCGCGGCCCGCCTCGCCCAGGACTGCATCAAGTCGGTCGAGGTGATCGAGTACCCCGAACTGGGCATGGAAGCCATCTGGAAGATCCAGGTCGAAGACTTCCCCGCCTTCATCGTCGTCGACGACAAAGGCAACGACTTCTTCACCGACACCAAGAAGCCAGTCCCCCTCACCGTCCGCCCCCGTAGCTGATCCTGCGACCACCCGGCCCACCCACCGACCCGCACCGCCGACCCGCACCGCCAGGCGAGCGGCCACCGCTGCACCGCCGGGCGAGCGCCGCCGCCGCACCGCCGAGCGAGCGGCCACCGCCGCACCGCCGAGCGAGCGGCCACCGCCGCACCGTCGCACTGGCGGCTTGTGTCACCGCTGACCTGCTGTTGAACGCCAGCGGTGACAAATCCCGCCAGTGCGACCCCAGAGCCACATCCGGTCACCTCGCGACGACACGGCCGACGCACCACGAAGCAACACACGCGGACAGGCGGAATTCGTCGGGGGTTTGAACAGGAACTGGTGCGTGTGAACACGTTATTTCCTGTTCAACCCCACCATTTCCCGGCGAAGGTCCCCGACCGCCGACTCCCCCAGACGGCCGCACCTGGTGGCATCCGCCCCTGGCGAACCGACCGTCGCAGACCAACCGCGGCAAACCGACCCTGGTGAACCGACCCTGGCGAACCGACCCTGGCGGTGCCCGGCCGCGAGCGATGCGAGCGCGCCGCGGCTGCTCACCACTATCCGCCCGCTGCCACCCCGCCCATCTCACCCGGTTGAGCCTGCGCCGTCGTACTGGCGGCTTGTGTCACCGCTGACCTGCTGTTGAACGCCATCGGTGATACAACCCGCCACCAGGCGACCCACCGCCACATCCGGTCACCCGCGGCGACTCAGCCGGCACATCCGTGACCCCGCGGCGACACCACAGCCCCGTCCGGTCACCTCGCGGCGGCACAGCCGGCGCACCGCGAAGCGACACGCGCGGGCAGGTGGAACTCGTCGGAGGTTTGAACAGGAACCGGTGCGTGAGCACCGGTTATTTATTGTTCAAGCCCACCGCACCTTGTCCCACCCCACCAGACCGCGCGCCACCCCACCACGACCCGTCCCACCCCACCAGACCGCGCACCACCCCCCACGACCCGTCCCACCCCACCAGACCGCGCACCACCCCACCACCACCTGTCCCACCCCACCAGCACCTGTCCCACCCCACCAGACCTTGCCGCCGTCCCGTCGGCGGTGCGCCGACCAGCTCCCGCGCAGGCCGCCCGGCAGCGGACCGGGCGCTCGGTCCGTGGGTGGTTGACGTGGGGTGGGGTGGGGCGGACGCTCGGGGTGGGGGTGGTTGTGATGGGGCGGCGGATGCTTCGGGTGGGGAATCGGGTCGGGGTGTGGATGTACCGGACGTTGAACGGGCGGCTGGCGAGCGGGAGCAAGGATGTGCATGTCCTGCTGCTCACCACGCCCGGGCGGCGGACCGGCGTACCGCGGTCTACAGGTGTGCGGTACCTCGAGACGGACGAGGGGTTGTTGGTGTGGGGTACCGGGTCGGGGTCGCGGCAGGACCCGGACTGGTTCCGGAACCTTCGTGCGGCGCGGACGAGCGACGTACAGACCGGTTCCGAGCACAGGAGCATGCAGGCGCGGGAACTCACCGGGCACGAGCGCGCGACCGTGTGGACCGATGTCATTCTGCGTGAGGACCCGCGGATCGGCCGGTACGCGACCAAAGCGCGCCGAACGATCCCGATCGCCGTTCTCACCCCGACCCACAACCGCACCCGGACCCCCGACCGCGACCAGGCACCGACCGCCGACTGATCTGAGCGACCGCACTGATCGGACTCGACGACGAACAACCGGGGCGAGCCGGCGACTCGGGGACCGATCGCAGGCGAGCCCCCGACCGCCCTTGCGAGCAAACCTCCCGGTATTCATCCAGACGATCGCCCGGCGAACTTGCTCGTGGAGACCGGGCAATGCAGACTGCCCCGGGACACCCGAGGGGACAGGCTGTCTGGGCTTGCTGCCGTGAGGGGTGGCGTCAGCTGGCTTTGGTGTTGGGGTCGGATTGAGGAAGCTTCAGTAGTAGGGCCCTGGCGGCCTTGACCAGGTCGGCTTCGTTGTGGCCGAAGGCTTGGAGATAGCACCCGAGAGCCGAGCGCAGCATTTGGAGCTCGTCGGCTCGCAGCTCGATGGTGTACATACTTCCAAGCTAAGACCGCGGCCGTGAGTTGCAAGCGCTCGTGACCCAGCTGTTGTCAGCCGCCGTGCAGCTCCTCGGCGACGAGGGTGGGCTCGTGGGTCGTCGGCGCGTCGGGGAGCCGCCAGTAGGGCGGGGCGGACCAGGTCTGCCAGCCGTCGGAGAACGGCGCGGTCCACGCCTCGATGTCACGGATCGCGTCGTGCGCGTCGGCGACGATCCGCTCCGCCTCGGCCGCCGTGAACCGGCCGGCGCTGACGGCGCCTTCGAGCTCGTCCTCGTCCTTCCACTCGATCGAACGGTCGGGGTTGATCCACAGGTCGAGGACATGGTCGACGGTGCTGGTACGGCGGGCTTCCCGGTCACGGACGTGTTCGCGCTCGAGGTTCACGTACCACCCGCGGAACGTGCCGTCGGCGGCCCAGAAGTGCCAGACCGACCACGGCTTGCCGGCCGGTGACGCCTTCAGGATCCCGGTGCCCCGCCAGACGTCCAGCTTCAGTGCCCGCTCCGCGGTGAACATCTGGACCGGGCCGGCGTGCCGCAGCTCGCGTCCGTCCACCAGCACCGCCTTGAGCAGCGGCGTACCGGGAGCGAGCCACGCGACCAGCCCGTCGGCGTCGTCGCGGACGACGGTCATCGGCCGCACGTTCGGCTTGTCGGTGTGCCGCCCGGTGCCTTCGTAGACCCACTCGATTGTCGTGCCGGGCTCCCAGTACTGCGTCATACCACTCGTCGCGGTCGCCGTCATGGCTGCGCCGGGCGGGTCATGGACAGTACGTCGAGGGCGGCGTCGAGCTGCTCCTCGGTGAGATCACCCTTCTCGACATGACCGTTCTCGATGACGACCTCGCGGATCGTTTTGCCTTGTTTCAAAGCACTCTTGGCGACGGCGGCAGCGTTCTCGTACCCGATGTAGCGGTTCAACGGGGTGACGATCGACGGTGACGACTCGGCCAGTGCGCGGGCATGCTCGACGTTCGCCGTGATGCCGTCGACGCAGCGGTCGGCCAGCAGACGGGAACTGTTCGCAAGCAGGGTGATCGACTCGAGCAGGTTGCGGGCGATCACCGGCAGCATCACGTTCAGCTCGAAGTTGCCGCCGGCACCGGCCACGGTGATCGTGGTGTCGTTGCCGATCACCTGCGCCGCGACCATCAACGTCGCCTCGCAGATCACCGGATTCACCTTGCCGGGCATGATGCTCGACCCGGGCTGCAGGTCGGGCAGGGTGATCTCGCCGAGCCCCGCGCGCGGCCCGGAACCCATCCAGCGCAGGTCGTTGCAGATCTTGGTGAGACTGACCGCGACCGTCTTCAACTGGCCGGACAACTCCACCAAACCGTCGCGAGCGCCCTGTGCCTCGAAGTGGTCCTCGGCCTCGGTGAGCTCCAACCCGGTCCGCCGGTTCAGCTCGGCGATGACCGCTGCCGCGAAACCGGGTGGGGTGTTGATGCCCGTACCGACCGCCGTACCGCCCAGCGGCAGTTCGGCGACGCGCGGCAACGTCGCCTGCACGCGCGCGGCCCCGCGGCGGATCTGTTGCGCATACCCGTTGAACTCCTGGCCCAGCGTCACCGGCGTCGCGTCCATCAGATGCGTGCGCCCGGACTTCACCACCTCGGCGAACTCGGATCCCTTGCGGGACAACGATTCCGCGAGGTGCTCGAGCGCCGGCAGCAGCTCGTTGACGACGCCGGCCGTCGCGGCGACATGGATCGCCGACGGGAACGTGTCGTTCGACGACTGCGAGGCGTTGACGTGGTCGTTCGGGTGCACGTCGGCGCCGGAGTCACGGGTCGCCAGCGTGGCCAGCACCTCGTTGACGTTCATGTTCGTCGACGTACCCGAACCGGTCTGGAAGACGTCGATCGGGAACTCCCCGTCGAACTCCCCCGCCGCCACCCGGTCCGCGGCCGCCACGATCGCGGCCGATCGCTCCGCGTCCAGCACGCCGAGCGAGGCGTTCACGACCGCGGCCGAGGCCTTGATCTGCGCGAGCGCGTGCACGAGCTCAGGCGCCAGCGGCCGGCCGGAGATCGGGAAGTTCTCCACGGCACGCTGCGTCTGAGCCCGCCACAATGCGTCCCGAGGAACCTTCACCTCGCCCATCGTGTCGTGCTCGATCCTGAATTCCGCGTCATCACCCATACCTGCAGAGTACGTCGCTCACCGTCGCCGAAACGCACCGATCGACAACCTGTGGACAACGCCACAGCCGCGCGAGCGGTCAGCTCGAGGGGGCCGAGCCCTGGTAGACGTAGTACAGCTCGTCCCGTCCCTGCAGCTGGACCGGCACGGGCTTGATGTGACACATACCGAAGGCGTTGCGCACGGCCCCTTCCAACGCAGCTGACGCGGACGAGGACCACACCGTCAGAACACCGCCGGCGCGCAGCTTCACCCGGCACGCACTGAGGAACTCAGACGTGTAGATCGCCGAATTCTCGTTGTACACCAGGAAATCCGGCCCGTTGTCCACATCCAGCAGCACCGCATCCACCGACGCGTCCGGGAGCTCGCCAAGTACAGCACGTACGTCCCCCACCACCACAGCAACCCGCGGATCATCGAGCACCGAAGGGAGCAGACCGGACCGCATCCACCGCACCAGGTCAGGCTCGATCTCCGCGACGACGACCTTGCCGAGCCGTTCGTCGGCGAGCAGCGCCCGCACCGTGTACCCGAGCCCCAGGCCACCCACCAGCACCCGCTCCGGACGCGCCACCGCCGACAGCGCCGCGGACGCCAGCAACTCCTCGCTCGACGTCTCCCGATCGTCCATCACGAACACGCCGTTGACGCGCAGCTCCAGCGCCCCGTCGTCGTCCCGGCGCCGCAACACCAGCTCACCGCGCTCGCTTCGCGCCCGCGCGATCTCCACTACGTCACCGCCACTCAGCTCTACTGCCGGACTCGCGCCGCTCGGCGGCGCGCACCCGACTCTAGAGCCCGCTCAGCAGCCCAGCAGAATCAGTACCAGCCCTTGGCCTGCGAGTGATTCCAGGCCTTGCACGGCGAACCGTACGTCGCCTCGATGTAGTCCAGGCCCCACTTGATCTGCGTGATCGGATTGGTCCGCCAGTCCTTGCCGTACGCCGCCATTCGCTTGCCGGGCAGCGCCTGCGGGATGCCGTACGCCGAGGACGTCGGGTTGTCGGCGTCGACGCGCCAGCGGGACTCCTTGTTCCAGAGCTTCTCGAGGCAGCCGAACTGGCTTTCGCTCCAGCCGTGGTCGGGCAGCAGTTTGCGCGCGACCTCCTTCGGCGTGCCCTCGTACTTCTTGCGCTCGGCGTCCCGGCTGGCCCGCTCCTCGGCGGCGTCCCGGGAGGCCTCCCGCAGTGCCTGATAGCGCAGCAAAGCGGCGTTCTTCGCCTTCGACTTCTTGTCGGCCGCGTTCTGCAGGGCGATGCGCTGCTGCTCGATCGCCTCGACCTGGTTCCGCATCCGGACGGCGTCGGCGGCGATCTCGGCGGCCGTCTTCTGCTTGACCGACGGCGAGGTGACGGACGGAATCGCCTTCCCGCTGTTCAGCACGGCCATCTCGGCGCGCCCGGACACCTTCTCCGACGCATTGCTGCGTCCTGGTGAGCTGAAGAGGTCGATACCGGCGACAACGGAGACCACGGCGATTCCGGTGACTGCGAGAACCGCGACGGAGCGCTTCGCTTTCATCTGTCCTTCCGAGAAAACCCGACCCCCGTCGGCTGCAACGAGAACATACTCTGGCGTAAACCGTGCGTGATCACAAGCAGGTCACGAACGAACGGTGCGGCCGCCGCGTGGCGACCGCACCGTTCTTACCTTTGCTTTACAGACTGCTATTACCTAACGGTACGAATACTGCTTACCGACTACCTTCCCCGCCGCACCGCCCCGGTCACAACTGCAGGTCGTCAAGCATCTCGGTCACCAGCGCCGCGATCGGCGACCGCTCCGAGCGGGTCAGCGTGACGTGGGCGAACAGCGGGTGCCCCTTCAGCTGCTCGACCACCGCGACCACTCCGTCGTGCCGGCCAACCCGCAGGTTGTCCCGCTGCGCGACGTCGTGGGTGAGCACCACCCGCGAGTTCGCGCCGACCCGCGACAGCACCGTGAGCAGGACGTTCCGCTCCAGCGACTGCGCCTCGTCGACGATCACGAACGAGTCGTGCAGCGACCGGCCACGGATGTGGGTCAGCGGCAGCACCTCGAGCATGCCCCGGTCGATCACCTCGTCGATGACGTCACCGCTGGTCAGCGCGCCGAGCGTGTCGAACACCGCCTGGCCCCACGGCTGCATCTTCTCCGACTCGGTACCGGGCAGGTAGCCCAGCTCCTGGCCGCCGACCGCGAACACCGGCCGGAAGACGACGACCTTCTTGTGCTGGCGCCGTTCCATCACCGACTCCAGGCCGGCGCACAGCGCGAGCGCGGACTTGCCGGTGCCGGCGCGGCCGCCGAGTGAGATGATCCCGATGTCGGGGTCCAGCAGCAGGTCGAGTGCGACCCGCTGCTCGGCGGACCGGCCGCGGATCCCGAACGCCTCGCGGTCGCCGCGGACCAACCGGATCCGCTTGTCCGGCATCACCCGGCCGAGCGCGCTACCGCGGTCGGACAGCATCACCAGGCCGGTGTGCGTCGGATACTCACCCGCCTCGGTGAGTTCGACCGTCCCGCTCTCGTACAGGTCGTCCACGACGTGCGTACCGACCTCGAGCTCCGCCATCCCGGTCCAGCCGGACTCCAGGGTCAGCTCGGCGCGGTACTCCTCGGCCGTCAGACCGCACGCCGAGGCCTTCACCCGCATCGGCAGGTCCTTCGAGACCAGCGTGACGTCGCGGCCCTCGGCCTGGAAGTTGCAGGCCACGGCCAGGATGCGGCTGTCGTTGTCGCCGAGCCGGAAGCCGGCCGGCAGCGTCTCGGGGTCGGTGTGGTTCAGTTCGACCCGGAGAGTTCCACCCTTCTCCCCCACTGGCAGGGGCGCGTCCAGACGTCCGTGCAGGATCCGGAGCTCGTCGAGCAGGCGGAGCGCGGTCCGCGCGAAGTAGCCGAGTTCCGGGTGATGCCGTTTGGCCTCCAATTCGGTGACGACGACGACCGGTACGACGACCTCGTGCTCGTCGAACCGCAGCATGGCGTGCGGGTCGGAAAGGAGCACCGAGGTGTCCAGCACGAACGTGCGCTGGGCCGGTGTGGATGAGGTACTTGACGCCTTGGCGTGGATGGCCATGTCGCACGTCCTCTTCTAGGCCGTGACGTGCACCCTCGCCCCGGCCCGCCAGTGGTTAGGTGATGGACCGGGTGCTGCCCCCGGGGTCCGGTGCAGACCCCGTTCGCCGTGCCGCACGCGCAACGACGAGAATCGTTGAGATCGAGCCCTGGGAACGCGCCCGGGGTCTCGGGTACTCCGTTCTGCCCCTCATGGGGCTTCCGGCTGGAACGAGATTCGCACTCTGATCGGGCCTCCCGGACAGCCGGCTTCCCCTCCGACCGTCATTGTCAGAGTAGAAGTACCCGCCAAACCGCGCAGCCCGACACGCCCGGCCTCGGGGTTAACACCGCGTTACAGCGGCCCCCCACCCGGGGGACCCGCGTCACTCTCCGGGGTGATCCGGTCCGGCGGTGTGTCGCGCGACGCTCAGAACATGACCAAGAACTGGCCGACATGGACCGGGTACACCACCGCGATCTGGTCGCTCGGGTACGGCGTGCTCGGGCTGTACTGGGCGCTCGGCGGCGCCGGTTATCCGTTCGCCGAGGTACCTGACGATCGCGCCACGGCGTCGATTCTCGAAGGTACGCCGGTGCACGTCGTAGCGCCCGCGATGGCAGCACTCGGCCTCGGCGGCGCCGTACTCGCGGTCGTGATGACGCGGACGCGGGCGCGCGGGTCGGTCCCGCAGACGATCGCCGCGGTGCTCGCAGTCGGTCTCGCGATCGTCGTACCGGACTTCACGCTCGTCGCGCTTGTCGCCTTCGCGCCGCTGCTCGTGGTGTTCGCGTTCACCGGCGTACCAGGGCCGCAGGACGGCGTCGGCGACATCCTGTACTGGCACCGGGTGAACCTGATCATCCTGTTCGTCGGCGGCCTGCTGTGGGCCGCGACCGCGATCGCGTACCACCGGCGGAGCCGCAGCGCGTGCGTCTCGTGCGGCCGCGGTACGAGACAGCCGCGATGGAAGCAGCCGCAGGCGGCGCGACGCTGGGGCCGGTGGGCAGTCGTGGTCGCGGTGCTGGCGAACGTGCCGTACGAGTTCACCAGGGTCGCCTGGTACTTCGGCTGGCCGCTCGGTATCCCGGACGAGTTCCACCGGATGATGGCCGACACGCCCGGAATGCTCGAGATGGGCCTCGGCCTGGCCGTGGCGGGTCTCGGCGGCGGCGTCCTCACCCACGGGCTGGTGCACCGGTGGGGCGAGGTGTATCCACGCTGGATCTGGTTCAAGGCCGGTCGGCGCGTCCCGCCGTACCTGGCGATCGTCCCGGCGTCGATCGTTTCGGTCGTACTGGTACCCGCTGGGGTGATGAACCTGCGCATCCCCGTGCAGCGCGACCAGTGGGCCGTCAACGGGCCGGGCATCCTCTGGATTGTGTGGGGCGTGGCGTTGGGCGTGGCGACGTACGCCTACTACCTGCGGCGGCGTACGGCGTGCGCGCGCTGCGGGCGAGGTACTACGTCCCGAAGCGACGTTCGCGCTGCGCGTAGCTCCGAATCGCGCGCAGGAAGTCGACGTGCCGGAAATCCGGCCACAGCGCCTCGCAGAAGTAGAACTCACTCAGAGCGCTCTGCCAGAGCAGGAAACCGCCCAGACGCTGCTCGCCCGACGTCCGGATGACCAGGTCGGGGTCCGGCTGGCCCTTCGTGTACAGGTGGCGGGCAATGTGCTCAACGTCGACGCGCTCGGCGAGCTCCTCCAGCGAGATGCCCTTCGCGGCCTCCTCGAGGAGCAGCGACCGGACCGCGTCGGCGAGCTCGCGGCGTCCGCCGTACCCGACCGCGACGTTGACCAGCATCCCGTCGACGTCCTGCGTCGCCGTCTCCGCCGCCTTCAGCGCCTCTGCGGTGGTGCCGGGCAGCAGGTCGAGCGCACCGACCGGGTGGATCCGCCAGCGGCCGATCGCGGTCAGTTCCTCGACGGTCTGCTCGATGATCCGCAGCAGCGGCTCGAGCTCCTCGGCCGGGCGGGTCAGGTTGTCGGTGGACAGCATCCAGACCGTGACGACCTTCACGCCGACGTCGTCACACCACTCCAGGAACTCGGAGATCTTGTTCGCCCCGGCCTCGTGACCGCGCGACACCGGGTCGCCGACCTGCCGGGCCCAGCGCCGGTTGCCGTCGATGATGACGCCGATGTGCCGCGGGATCCGGTCCGGCGACAAGGACCGGCGAACCCGGCGCTCGTACAGGCCGTAGACCGCGTTGCGCAGCTTCTGCTTGCCAGGTGTCCGCATGGGCAGGGTGCTCTCCTCGAAGACTCTCGGTCACGAGGCTAGCCCAGAAACGCGCGCGCCGAGAGGCCTGGGAGCGCCCCGGGAAAACCTCGGGGAAACGCCGAACTTTCCGGGCATTTCCGGCATCGAACCCTTGGGGTGTGTCGCGCACGAACCGGCGTCGGGTAGCGCGCGGACCCTCGGCGTTCGCGCGGACCCTCGGCGTTCGCGCGGACCCTCGGCGTTCGCACGAACCCTCGGCGTTCGCACGAACCCTCGACGTTCGCACGAACCCTCGACGTTCGCACGAACCCTCGACGTTCGCACGAACCCTCGACGTTCGCACGAACCCTCGACGTTCGCGCGGACCGGCCGCGACACAGCGCCGTACCGTGGTGACTCCGGCGGGAACTGCGGCGGTCGAACTGGTGACTTCGCCGACAATCGTCCTGCTGGCCGATGCGAACCTACGGTTGCGTAGGTTACGGTTGCGTATCGGCGGGTACCAAACCCCTCACGGCGTCGATTTGCGCCACCCCTCACCCGCCCGGACTCCCCCGAAAGGACGGCGATGACCGCGAGCAGCGCCCAGCCCCAAGAACTCGGTCACCGACTCTCCGGACGGCTCGGCCCGCTCAAGCCGAAACTCCGCGGCTGGTTGCACGCCGGCACCTTCCCGCTCGCCACCGCCGCCGGCATCGTGCTGATCTGCCTGGCGCCGCACGCGAACGCCCGCCTGGCGGCCGTGGTCTACACCGTCGGGGCAATGCTGCTGTTCGGCATCTCGGCGCTCTACCACCGGTTCTACTGGGGCCCGACCGGCGAGGCGATCCTGCGCCGGCTCGACCACAGCAACATCTTCCTGCTGATCGCCGGCACCTACACACCGCTCGGCATGGTGCTGCTGCAGGGCAAGGACCGGGTGCTGATGCTCAGCCTGGTCTGGGGCGGCGCCGTGCTCGGCATCCTGTTCCGGGTCTTCTGGCTGAGCGCGCCACGCTGGATCTACACGCCGATCTACCTGGCCCTCGGCTGGGTCGCGATCTTCTGGATGGCCGACATCTACCGCGCCGGCGGCACCGCGGTCGTCACCCTGATCGCCGTCGGCGGCGGCCTGTACTCACTCGGTGCCGTCGTCTACGGCACCAAGCGCCCGAACCCCTCACCCCGCTGGTTCGGCTTCCACGAAATCTTCCACGCCTTCACCGTCGCCGCCTTCATCTGCCACTACATCGCCGTCAGCATCGCGACGTACCGCGCCGGCTGACCTACCTCACCAGCTGGCAGCTGAAGAGGTGCCCTGACGGATTGCTTCTCGACGCCAGCTTGTCCTGGCCGATGGCGGCTTGTCCTGGCCGATGGCGGCTTGTCCTGGCCGATGGCGGCTTGTCCTGGCCGATGGCGGCTTGTCCTGGCCGATGGCGGCTTGTAACCCGCCCGCGGCGACACAACCCACCAGCGGTGAGCCTGCACCGGCTGCGGTGGGCTTGAACAGGGCGCGGTGGGCCGGAACACGTCGCGGTGGGCTTGAACAGGGCGCGGTGGGCTTGAACAGGGCGCGGTGGGCTTGGACAGGGCGCGGTGGGCTTGAACACGTCGCGGTGGGCTCGAACACCTCGCGGTGGGCTTGGACAGGGAATAACCGGTCACCACCCACCAGTTCCTGTCCAAGCCCCCGCCAACTTCCGCACGCAGGTCTCGTCAGCGCAGCGGTCCACAAGCCGACCGATCAGCCCGTCGGCCGGTTCCACCCACCGAGTCGTGGCGAATGGCTCCGGTGCCTCCCAGCGAGTCGTGAGATTCGGCTGTCGTCGCCAGCCATCTTTCACGACTCGACGCCGGAGGGGCGTGGCGTGGCAGCTGTGCTGCGAGGCTAGTCGGCGCCTAGTTCGCGGAGGGTTTGGCGGAAGGATTCGTAGCGGTCGGGGCCCAGTTGGCGGGACCAGCGTTCCTCGACGCGGGCGATCGCCGCTTGGCTGTACGCCAGCGCCTCGTCGCCGAGCGGCGTACGGCGGACCAGGCGCACGCGGCGGTCTTCGGGGAGGCGTTCGGAGGTGGTGTAACCGAGCCGCTGCAGGTAGTCGACATGCTGCCCGAGGCCCTGTTTGGTCATCGTGGCGATCTCGGCCAGGTCGGTGATGCGAGCGCCGTCGGGCGGGATGAGTTCCAGGAGCCGGTAGTGCGAGACGCGCAGACCGGGGAACCGTTCCGAGGTCGTGGCGAGGATCTCGGCGCGGATCCGGAGCAGGGCCATCCCCAGGAGGCGGCCGACGTGCGCGGCGCCGACCCGGGAATCGTCGTTGACGGAGGTCATAAAGCAACTTTACTATACCGATAGTAAGGTGACTTTACTTCTCTGGGGGGAACATGATCACCGAACTCGCACCACTCGGCCGCGACGCCCTGGGGGAGGAGGACCTGACCGCGCTGGTACGGACGATCACCGGGGATCCGGCCGCCGTACCGGGCGCGGTCAGGCACGAGCACGTCGACTACCCGATCGGGACGCCGAGCACCGACTCGCTGCACCGGGTGTTCGGGACGACACGGGACGGCGCCGAGTGGTCGTGTTTCGTGAAGAAGCTGCAGTCGGTGCGGCACTCCCCGATCATCGAGTTCGTGCCGGTGGAGTACCGGCAGAGCTTCATCGACTACATGCCCTGGCAACTCGAGGTCGCCGTCCACCGCAGCGGCGTCGGCGACCTGTTGCCGGACGGTATGCGCCTGCCGGTCGCCTACCGCATCGACGAGTACCACGACGACCGCGCGACCCTGTGGATGGAAAACGTCGTCCAGGAGTGGGGCCCGTGGCCGATCGACCGCTTCGAGCGCGCGGCGTACCTGCTCGGCAGACTCTCGGCGCGCCGGCAACCGCACCTGGTCGAGCCGCTCCTGCCCCGCGGCGGCCAGTACTGCACGCCGGGATTCGCCCTGCGGTACTACGCCCAAGGCCGAATCCTCGGCAACGCACTGCCCACGCTCGCCGACCGGCAGATCTGGCGAGACCCGATGCTCGCGGCCGCGGTGTGCAATCTCGGCGAGCACGGGCTGCGCGACGAGCTGCTCGCGCTGGGCGAGCGCGTACCCGCCGTACTGGACGCCCTCGACGCGATGCCGCAGTGCTACCAGCACGGCGACGCGAGCCCGCAGAACCTGCTGGTCCCGCACGACAACCCGAACGAGTTCGTGGCGATCGACTGGGGGTTCGACTGCCCGCAGGCGGTCGGCTTCGACCTGGGGCAACTGCTGATCGGGCTGGCCCACGCGGGCGAGCTCGCCCCGGAGGCGTTGCCGGCCGTCCACACGGTGATCCTGAACGCGTTCCGCGAGGGGCTGGCGGCGGACGGGATGCCGGTCGACGAGGACCAGGTGCGGTACGGATACCTGGGTTCGTTGCTCGTCCGAGCCGTCTTCACCGCGTTGCCGCTGGAGCTGTTCGGCAAGGCGGAGGCGACGTTCGAGTTGTTCGAGCAGCGCGTGCTGCTGACCCGCACCCTGGTGGATCTGGTCTCCCCCGTCGTTTGACGCGATCACATCTCAGTCGTGTCACAGCCGCAACGAACGGCCCACTTCCGGGTATCCATGGTGCGTGAGGAACCTGAGCAGATACGCCACAGTTGCCGTGATCGCCGGATTCGTCCTGACCGGATGCGGAAGCGAAGGCGAGCCCGGCACCGGGAGTACGCCGACACCGACCGCGAGCCAGTCCACGCCGACCGGCACCGCCCTGCCGCTCACTGTCTCGAGAACCGGTGGATTCGCCGGCTTCAACGAGAAGGTGCACATCACCGCCGATGGGGTCGCGACCGTCACCGACCGCAAGCGGGGAACACTCCGCTGCCGCCTTGACGCGACCTTGCTGAGTGAGCTCACCACCGCGGCTCAGCAGGTCGACTGGACCAAGCTGCCTGCGACCAAGCCGACGACTCGACATCCCGACGACCTGGTCATCGCGGTGACCTCCAACGGAAGGACCGCGCGCATCGAGGATCCGATCCTGGAGCCGCTGACGGCTCCGGTGACCGAACTGTTCACCGAAGCCGCCATCCCGCCCGGAAAACGCTGTACGAAGTTCTAACCGGCCGTCAGCGCGACGTCGTCGATCACGAAGCTCGTCTGCAGCGAGGAATCCTCCTGCCCGACGAACCGTACCGTGACCAGCTTTCCCTTGTACTGCGTGACATCCAGCGTTTTCCGGACGTACGACGTACTTCGGTCGAGGTTCGAGTACGTCGCCAGCGTGGTCACGCTCGCGCCGTCGACGATCTGCACCTTGACGGTGTCGTACACCCGCGAGGATGTGGTTTCCGCGGTGTCGATCCGGATCCACAACGACAATGCGGCCGCGGCGGCGCCGGCGGGCAGCGTGACCGACTGCCCAAGGTTTTCGGTACTGCTCCTGCCGTTGCCCTGCAGCCAGGCCTTGTAGGCCCCGGTGTGTGCCGGGCGGGACGTGTTGCTGGTGATCACGCCGACATCGCCGGTCCAGCTCGCGGCGCCGGACTCGAAACCCGGGTTCTGCAGCAGGTTGTCACCGGCCGGCGGCTCGCTGCCGCCGTACTCCTTCTGCGCGTAGGTCCAGATCATGTGGCCGATGGCATCGATCTGGCGATCCAGCGACGTCAGATCCAGATTGTCTGCGGTGTCACAGGATCGGTGGTAACACGGGTCGAAGGCAGCACCCGCCGTACCGCCCCACTTGGCGGCCTGGGCGGACGTCTTCCGGCCCTCGGCCCCGGAGAACGTACCGGCCGTGGGAATGCCCAACGACCGGAACGCGGCATGGTCGGACCGGCCCTGGACGTCGATGTACTCGGTCTGCACGTTCTTCGTGCTGAAGTACGCGACCAGATCGTCCCGAGCACCGTTGCCGGCCGGGTTGTCGTCGTACACGAAGTAGCCGGCGTTCGGCGACGCGATCATGTCGAAGTTCAGGTACAGCTCGATCTTGTCCCGCTCGGCCGACGGCAGGTTGTTCACGTAGTACTTCGACCCGAGCAGCCCGAGCTCCTCGGCACCCCAGAACCCGAACCGCAACCGGTTCTTCGGAGTCTGGCCACTGGCCGCATAGGCCAGCGCGGTCTCCAGAACGCCGGAGCTGCCCGAGCCGTTGTCGTTGATCCCCGGACCAGAACTCACACTGTCCAGGTGCGAGCCGGCCATCACCACGTGATTCGGATCGCCGTGCGGCCAGTCCGCGATCACGTTGTACGACGTACCCGCCGACGTGCTGAACGACTGCAACGTGGTGGTGTACCCGGCAGCGTCCAGCTTGGCTTTCACATAATCGGCCGACGCCTTGTAGCCGGGCCGACCGGTTGCACGATTGCCACCGTTGCTGGTGGCAATGGACTGCAATTGATCCAGGTGGGCCTTGGCGTTGGCCACCGAGATGTCGGGAGACTCCGCCGCGGTGGCAACGTTGCCCGCGGCCACCAAGACGCCGGCTCCCAGAACGCCGGCCGCGAGCACGACCGGAAAGACGATCTTGCGCATCAGGAACTCCTTCGAACGCAAGGAATCCGGGGCGCGCGGGCCTTGGGCGGAGGGCCGCGCGCGCCCCGGACGATTCACCGTGAGCTCAGCTCACGATCAGTTCACCGTCGAACTGACTGCTCAGGGGGCAGCCAGTCAGCTGGCGGTCAGCGAGGTGTCGTCGATCACGAAGCTGGTCTGCAGCGAGGAATCCTCCTGGCCGACGAACCGCACCGTCACCGTCTTTCCCTTGTACTGCGTCACATTGAGCGTCTTCTGCACGTACGACGAGTTCTTGTTCAGGTTCGAGTACGTCGCCAGCGTGGTCGCCGTCGAACCGTCGACGATCTGAACGCGGGCGGTGTCGTACGCGGTCGAGCTCGTCGTCTCCGCGGTGTCGATGCGGATCCAGAACGACAGGGTCGCGCTGCTCGCCGACGCCGGGATCGCGACCGACTGGTTGATAGTCTCGGTCACGCTCCGGCCGTTGCCGCCGAGCCAGAGCTTCCAGGTGCCGGTCCGGGCCGGACGGCCCGAGTTGTTTGTCACCGGGCCGGAGGTACCGGTCCAGTTCACGAAGCCGGACTCGAAGCCCGGGTTGAGCAGCAGGTTGTCACCGGTCGGCGGCTCGGGGTCGCCACCACCGGAGCAGGCGGCCGCACCGGCCGGAACCGAGATGCCGTTGAACGCGGCTTCGATGCCCTTGCACTGCGTGGAGTCCGCGCCGTACAGCTCCTTCGCGGAGTTGATCGCCCCTTCCCGGGCGTCCTTGTAGGTGCTGCCCGAGCTCAGCTTGGTGCTCAGCGTGCGGTACCAGACCTTGGCGGCCACGTCGCGGCCGATACCGGTGATGGTCGCGCCGTTGCAGGCGGTGCTGCTGTGCGTGACACCGCCGATGACCTTGCTGCCGGTGCCCTCGGAGGCCAGGTAGAACCAGTGGTTCAGCGGGCCCGAGGAGTAGTGCGGGTCGAGGCCGCCGGTGCTGGTCGACCAGCAGTCCTTGCTGGCCCCGTCCTTCGACGGCTTGTCCATGTAGCGCAGCGGCGTGCCGTTGCCGTTGATGTTGATCTTCTCGCCGATCAGGTAGTCACCCGGGTCGCTCGAGTTGTTCGCGGAGAACTCGACCATCGTGCCGAAGATGTCCGAGGTGGCCTCGTTCAGACCGCCCGCGTCCCCGAAGTAGTTCAGGTTCGCGGTCGCCTCGGTGACACCGTGGCTCATCTCGTGACCTGCGACGTCGATCGAGGTCAGCGGACGGGCGTTGCCCTGCCCGTCGCCGTACGTCATCTGCGTACCGTCCCAGAACGCGTTCACGTACGCGTTGCCGTAGTGCACCCGCGAGCGCGCGCCCTGGCCGTTGTTGAAGATGCCGTTGCGGCCGTGGGCGTTCTTGTAGTAGTCCCAGGTCAGCTGCGATCCGTAGTGCGCGTCGACACCGGCGGTCTGCCGGCTGGATGTCGAGCCGTTGCCCCAGGTGTCGTCGGGGTCGGTGAACGTCGTGCCCGCACCGGAGGTGCCGCCGTTGAGGTCCGTGGTGTAGTTGCCGCCACGGGTCGGGTCGCTCATCGTGTAGCTGCCCGACGTACCGATGGTCACGGTGCCGGAGTACATCGAGTTGCCGGTACCGGTCTTGATCTCGTCGTTCTGGCCGAGCACCGCGCCGGTCGTGGCGTCGATGAAGGAGTGCAGCACCGACGGGGTCTGGTCGGCCTTGACGCCGGTGGTGACGACCTCGTATGCGAGGACCGGCTTGGTCGGCGTCACGAAGACGACAAGCTGACCCTTGTTGGCGGTGGCCTTGAACTTCGCCGCTTGCGCGCCCTTGGTCAGCGCCGCCGACTGGGACAGCGTCGGCTTGGTGGCGACCGCGACCGACTTCACGCCGCGGTTGTAGGTGACCTGGCCGATCGCTTCACCCTTGCGCTTGACGATCAGGTCGCCGCCGACGACCTTGAGACCGTTGAAGGTCCGGTCGTAGCGGACGTACTCGGTGCCGTCGGGGTCCTTGACGACGTCACGAACCTTGAGTTGCTCGCCGGAGCCGAGCCCTAGCGCGGCGGCGGTTTGCGGGGCCAGAGCCTGTTCGGCCTGGACGGCGGCCGGCTTGTCGAAGCCGGCGACCGCGAGCGGAGCCGTGCGTTCGCTGGCCCCCGCGGTCGAAGCGGTGAACGTCATGGCAAGACCCGCCGCCGCGACGACGGCCACCGCCCCTGCTGATGTCAGTCGTTTCAAGACAACATCTCCTCACGGTGTGGTCGCTGTTTGGGCGCAGCGACCTAATTCAGTTGGGGACGCGCCGGATGCTGACGCAACAGTGCCACTGCCTCATTTGTGACACTTCGTGTCGGTACATGCGAGTTCTGTTACATCCGACTGAGGACAGACTGTTGCCCTCCCAGTGCCGTGAGTCAAGGGATTCGACCGAAACCGCAGGGAAAACCCGCGCCGGTGCGCGGCTCAGTCCGCGGGGCGCAACTCCCGGCGAAGGTGTTCCGGCAACGTCACCGGCAGCCGGCAGGTGAATTTCTGACACACATACGCGGCCGGCGATCCGTTGACCAGGGCCCGCCCGTCCATCAGCGGTACGGCGAGTCCGCGCGCGCCCGTGACGATCGGCGTACCCCACGGCGCTTCGGCGTACGCGATCCGCACGAGCTCCTGCGCAGCACCGGACGCCTCGCCGGACGCGGCACCGGACGCCGTGCCAGACGCCGTGCCGGACGTCGCGCCGTCGGAGGTGACGACGGCGATCTCGAGGGGACCACCCGCCGCCGCTTCGGCCACGGCCAGCGCCCGCCCCGCGAATCGCGGCGCCCGCGCCGCGATGGTGGCCGAGGCGTTCAGCGCCTGCTGGGCCGCGGTCTCGTACCGCTCCGATCCGGTGAGGCTCGCGAGCGTACTGAACGCCTCGGCTGCGAGGCTGACGCCCGACGGTGTCGCGTTGTCGGTCGGGTCCTGCGGCCGCCAGACCAGTTGCTCCGCGTCCGCAGCGGTGTCGAAGTACGAGCCATCAGCAACGAATTGCTCCAGAACCCTGCCCAGCAAGCGTTCTGCGGCCTTGAACCAGCTGGCATCGCCAGTTGCTCCGAGCAACGTCAGGTAGCCCTGGGCAACGGCCGCGTAGTCCTCGAGGACGCCGTCGGCACTCCCCCGGACACCGTCCCGCGACGTCCGGTACAGCCGGTCGCCATCGAGATGAACATCCCGGATCAACGCGGCCGCGGCGACGGCGGCATCGACGTACTGCGGCTTGCCGAGGACGACGCCGGCGCGTGTGAGGGCCGTGATCGCGAGACCGTTCCACGCGGCAACGACTTTGTCGTCACGGCCCGGGTAGGTCCGTTGGCCACGCGCCCGCGCGAGGTCGGCGCGAAGACGGCTCCACCGGTCCGCGTCGTCCGGATCCTTCCGCAGCTGGAGTACCGACGTACCGTGCTCGAACGTGCCGGTCACGTCGCAGAGGTCGATCACCCAGGCGGCGTCGTCATCGCCGAGCACCTCACGCAGCTCGTCCGGCGTCCAGACGTAGTACTTGCCCTCCTCGCCGTCGGTGTCGGCGTCGAGTGCGGACGCGAAACCACCCTCCGGCGTGCGGAGCTCCGCCAACAGGAAGTCCGCGGTCTCCTCCGCGACGCGCCGCGCCAGCGGATCCCCGGTGAGCGTCCACCAGTGCGCGTAGACGTCCAGCAGCAGCGCGTTGTCGTACAGCATTTTCTCGAAGTGCGGGACGATCCACTGGCCGTCGACGGAGTACCGCGCGAAACCGCCGGTCAGCTGGTCGTACATCCCACCGCGCGCCATCCGGTCACAGGTGTGGGCGACCAGCGCCAGCGCGTCCTCGTCGCCGGTCCGCCGGTGGTACCGCAGCAGGAAGTCGAGCACCATCGACGGCGGGAACTTCGGCGCCTGTCCGAAGCCCGCGTCGACCGGATCGAACTCGGTCTTCAGCAGCTGAACCGCCCGATCGAGGTCGTACGGCTCCCCGCCGGCCGGTTGCTGGGCGCCGAGTTGTTCGACGACCCGCTTCCCGATCCCGTCCAGCTGCTCGCGCCGGTTCCGCCAGGCGTCGGTGATCGCCTCGAGCACCTGCCGGAACGACGCCATCCCGGCGCGCGACTCCTTCGGCAGGTACGTCCCGCAGAAGAACGGCTCGCCCGTCGGCGTCATGAACACCGACATCGGCCAGCCGCCGTGCCCGGTCATCGCCAGTGTCGCCGCCATGTAGATCGCGTCCACATCCGGCCGCTCCTCGCGGTCGACCTTCACGCTGACGAAATGCTCACTCAGGTACGCCGCGGTCTCGGCGTCCTCGAACGACTCGTGCGCCATCACATGGCACCAATGGCACGCGGAGTACCCCACCGACAAGAAGATCGGCACATCCCGCTCCCGAGCCTCCGCGAACGCCCGCTCCGACCACTCGCGCCACTCCACCGGGTTGTCCGCGTGCTGCCGCAAATACGGACTGGTCGACTGCCCGAGCTCGTTCGCCATACCCCCACCGTAAGCGCCCACCCGAACCACCGAACAACGCGGCTAGGTCCCGGGGAACCAGAGATCGGCCGTGCTCTGCGCCGTCTCGAGGCGTGCAGCGCACGGACCACTGGCGCTGGACGAAGGTGTTACCGGGACGACTGGTGTTCGGAGGTGGGGTGGTCGTGGCCGACGGGGTGACAGGTTGGCCGGAGCGATGGGGCGTGGCGTTGTGGCGGTCACCTCCTGGGGGTCGCGGTCGTGGCGGATCGTGCGGGCCAAACACGGGGGCCAACCCCTCGTGTTGGGGGTTCTCTGTCGGTACACGAGCAGAGAACCCCCAATACGAAGGGATATCCGGCTCCTGTGACTGATCGTGGGTGGGTCTGAGCGCCCGAATCGGTGCCCGCGCTGTCCGACCGCGCGTGTCCCCGCGACCGAGGCCCCTTGAGTCCCCACCCGGGACCGTGACCACCCAGGACCACATCCCATCCTGGGACCGCGCACCCCGCCCGGAACCTCACACACCCACCCGGCACCTCACACAACCACCCGGCACCCTGCACACCCACCCGGCACCCTGCACACCCACCCGGCACCCTGCACACCCACCCGGCACCTTGCACACCCACCCGAGACCTTGGACAGGCAATAATCAGTCCACACCCACCACACCCTGTTCAAGCCTCCGCCTTCAGCTCGCACGACGACCGGCGCAGCCAAACTCGCACGAGCCGATATCCGCGCGAGTCGGGGGTTCCGCCGCGCGGTGGGTTTACCCACGGTGTTGTGGGTTCCGCACCCTTCACACGGGTCAGGAACCCACAACAC
>NZ_JBEZFT010000070.1:0-37023 GCF_040649595.1 Kribbella sp. NPDC048915
GTCGCGCGCGTTCCCGCACGGTGGGTTCACCCATCGTGCGGTGGGTTCCTGACCGGTGTGAAGGGTGCGGAACCCACAACACGGTGGGTGAACCCACCGTGCGGCGGAAACCCAGAACCTCCTTCGGCCGCGGCACGGCGCACGAGCGGAGATCGGCTCGTATGAGGTCGGCTGCGCCGGTCGTGGCGCCGGTGGTCGTGCCGGGCTGGAGACGGGAGCTTGGACAGGTTGTGGTGGGTGTGGACTGGTTATTGCTTGTCCAAGGTCCCGGGCGGGTGTGCAAGGTCCCGGATGGGTGTGCACGGTTCCGGCTGGGTGTGCACGGTTCCGGCTGGGTGTGCACGGTCCCGGATGGGTGTGCAGGGTCCCGGCTGGGTGTGCAGGGTCCCGGCTGGGTGTGCAGGGTCCCGGCTGGGGGTGCAAGGTCCCGGGCGGCTGTGCAGGGTCCCGGATGGGTGTGCATGGTCCCCGGATGGGGTGCACGGTCCCGGGGGAGGTGCATGGTCCCGGGGGAGGTGCACGGTTCCCGGATGGGTGTTCGCTGTCCCCGGGGCGGGGCTCAAGCCCCGGCTGCGGGGACACGCGCGGGCGTACAGCGCGGGCGCCGACCCGGTCACCCGGGTCCGGACCCGCCACGGATCAGTCAGGAGACCCAGATATCCCCTCGTGTTGGGGGTTGTCTGCTCGTACACCAGCAGAGAACGCCCAACACGAGGGGTTGACCCATCGCACGAACCCCGCCCGCATCGCCCGCGCGGGAATGTCGGTGGGCGCGGCTAGTGTGAGTTGTGATGAGGAAGCAGCACGAGTGGTACGACGAGCACGACGCGGAGCGCTGGGTCGCCGAGCCGGTCAAACGGCCGGGGCGGACGGCGTTCGCTCGTGATCGGGCGCGCGTTCTGCATAGTGCCGCGCTCCGCCGGCTGGCGGCCAAGACGCAGGTCGCGACGGCGGGCAGCGACGACTTCGTCCGGAACCGGTTGACGCACAGCCTCGAGGTCGCGCAGATCGGCCGCGAGCTGGCCTCGACGCTCGGTTGCGACCCGGACATCGTGGACGCTGCCTGCCTGTCGCACGATCTCGGCCATCCGCCATTCGGGCACAACGGCGAGCGGGCGCTGGACCAGATCGCCGCGGACATCGGCGGCTTCGAGGGGAACGCGCAGACGTTGCGGTTGCTGACCCGGCTGGAGTCGAAGACGTTCGACGCCCAGGGTCGCAGCGTCGGCCTCAATCTCAGCCGCGCGACGCTTGACGCCGCGACGAAGTACCCGTGGCCGCGACGCGCCGGTGAGCGCAAGTTCGGGGTGTACGACGACGATCTCGCGGTGTTCACGTGGTTGCGCCAAGGCGTGGGGGAGCGACGCTGCCTCGAGGCGCAGGTGATGGATTTCGCCGACGACGTAGCGTATTCGGTGCACGACGTCGAGGACGGGATCGTCGCGCATCACATCGATCTCGCCACCGTGGACGCCGACCCGGCGCCGTACTGGGCGACGGTCCGGCAGATGTATTTGCCTCAGGCAACCGATGCCGAGCTGGACGAGGGCTGGGCGCGACTGAAGGCGTTGCACTACTGGCCGAGTGCGGCGTTCGACGACAGCCGGCGTGCGCTGGGCGGGCTGAAGGACCTGACCAGTCAGCTCATCGGGCGGTTCGCGACCGCCGCGGAGCAGGCGACGCATGCCGTGTTCGGTCGCTCGCGCCTGATCCGCTACGAGGCCGATTTGGTCGTGCCGGACGGTGTCCGGACCGAGATCGGGCTGCTCAAGGGCATCGGCATGCACCACGTCCTCAACTCGCCCGAGCGGCAGGCCCGCCGGGCCCTGCAGCGCGAGCTACTCACCGAGCTCGTCGAGGCCCTGTGGAAGACGGCTCCGCGGCACCTGGACGTCGCGTTCCGCTCCGACTTCGAGACGGCGGCCGACGACGACGCCCGCCTCCGCGTCGTGGTCGACCAGGTCGCGTCGCTCACCGACCCCTCGGCCCAGGCCTGGCACGCCCAGCTGGTCGAACGCTGACTCGCCCGACCCCGCGCCGACAGGGTCGCGAGGACTATGGTTCGGTCATGGCTGATGCAGAGCAGATCGTGATCGTCGGTGCGAGTCTCGCGGGGGCGACCGCCGCGGAGACCCTGCGGAAGGACGGCTGGAGCGGCGGCGTCGTCCTGATCGGCAGCGAGCAGTCGCTGCCCTACGAGCGGCCGCCGCTGTCGAAGGGCGTCCTGCTCGGGAAGGACGAGACCAGTTCCGCGCAGTTGCACGACCAGCAGTGGTACGACGACAACGCGATCGAGCTGCGCCTCGGCAGCACCGCCACCGCGATCGACCCGGCCGCGCACACGGTCACGCTCGACGACGGTTCCCAGGTGCCGTACACGAAACTTCTGATCGCGACGGGCAGCCGGGTGCGTACCCTCGACGTACCGGGCGCCGACCTGCCTGGGGTGCACTACCTGCGCACGGCAGAGGAGTCGCAGGCGCTGACCGACGCGTACGCCGCGAAGCCGCGCGTGGTCGTGGTGGGTGCGGGCTGGATCGGTCTCGAGGCGGCGTCGGCCGCGCGTGAGCGTGGCTGTGAGGTGACGGTCGTCGAGCCGCAGTCGACGGCGCTGGCGTCGGTGCTCGGGGAGCAGATCGGCGAGCTGTTCGCCGAGTTCCACCGGCAGCACGGCGTGCAGTTCCGGTTCGGCACCGGCGTGGAGGGCTTCGAAGGGACCGACAAGGTCACCGGTGTGAAGGTCGGCGGCGATGAGGTGATCCCGGCGGACCTGGTGGTGGTCGGGGTCGGCGTCCAGCCGAACACCGAGCTCGCCGAGCAGGCCGGGATCGAGGTCGCGACCCGCGACAACGGATCCGGCATCGTCACCGGTCCGGACCTGCAGACCTCCGCCGCCGATGTGTACGCGGCCGGCGACGTGGTTCGCTGGGACCACCCGCTGTTCGGGCGGTCCGTCCGCGTCGAGCACTGGCAGAACGCGAAGGACACCGGCGCCTCGGCCGCCAAGGCGATGCTCGGTCAGGACGTGGCGCACGACGCGATCCCGTTCTTCTTCACCGACCAATTCGACCTCGGCATGGAGTACGCCGGGGACGTCCCGCGCGGCACGTCGTACGAGATCGTCCTGCGCGGCGACCCGAAGTCCGGCGCCTACTTGGCGTTCTGGCTCGGCGAGGACCACCGGGTGCTGGCCGGGATGCACGTCAACACGTGGGGTGCCATCGACGCGGTGCAGAGCCTGATCCGCTCCGGCAAGCAGGTCGACCCGGCGCGGCTGGCCGACACCTCGGTGGACCTCGCGGAGATCTAGATCGGGGAGCTTTCGATCGGGTAGGTGACGTAGGCGAAGGCGGTGCTGTCCGGCGACCAGCTCGGCACGTTCATCGTGCCCTGGCCGCCGAACAGGCTGGTCAGCTCCCGGACCTCGCCGTCCTTCGTCAGCAGCCGCAGCCGGACGTCTTCGATGTCGGCCGGATGCCCCTCGGTGCCGGGCGGGAAGCTCACGTAGGCGATCGCCGAGCCGTCCGGCGCCGGGTGCGGGAACCAGTTCACCTGCTCGTCGGACGTCAACTGCTCGGCTGTGCCGTCGGCGACCCGGATCCGGAACAACTGCGCGTGACCGGCCCGCTCCGAGTTGAAGTAGATCCACTCACCGTCCGGGCCGTATTCCGAGCCGTCGTCGGCGAACTCGTCGTCGGTCACCTGGACGTCGGCGCCGCCCGCGCTCGGGATCGTCCAGACGTTGGTGATCCGCCGTTCGCCGACCCATTCCAGTCCGATGTACGCCAGCGTCGTACCGTCCGGCGAGACCCCGTGCAGGTAGTGGCGGAACTCCGGCCCGCGGTCGTTGGTCACCCGGCGACCCGGTCCGCCCTCGATCGGTACGGCGTACACGTGACCGTCGGCCGCCGAGACGTACACGGTCCGGCCGTCCGGGCTGACCACGTGGTCGTTGTTGATCGCCGGCACCCCGCCGAGCTCGATCGGTTCCAGGCCGTCGCCCACCCGGTACAGGAGCCCGTTGCCGTTGACAACCAGCGTGCCGTCGGGGAGCCAGTTCGGGGCCTCGAACAGCACGTCGTCGGAGCGGAACACCAGCCGGTGGGTCCCGGTCGCGACGTCGACGACGTACAGCTCGGAACGCTGACCTGGGCGAAGAGTACGTGGCATACCCGTCAACCTACGTGATGCGCAAGGATAGACTCGCGGGGTGGCAGGCCGGATCAAGGAAGAGGACATAGCGCTGGTGCGCGAGCGCGCCCGGATCGACGACGTCGTCGGCTCGTACGTGACCTTGAAGAACGCCGGCGGGGGCAACCTGAAGGGCCTCTGCCCGTTCCACGACGAGAAGTCGCCGTCGTTCAACGTCACCCCGGCCCGGGGGTTCTTCTACTGCTTCGGCTGCCAGGAGGGCGGCGACGTCATCGACTTCGTCCAGAAGATCGACCAGGTCACGTTCTCCGAGGCGGTCGAGATTCTCGCGGCAAAGGCCGGTATCCAGCTGCGGTACGAGGACAGCGGCGCGCCGGTGCAACGCGGCCCGGGGAACCAGCGTCCGCGGCTCGTCGAGGCGCACAAGATCGCCGCGGAGTTCTATGCCGACCATCTCTTCGGGGCCCCCGAGGCGTCGATCGGCCGGCAGTTCCTGGACCAGCGCGGCTTCGACAAGGACGCCGCGGTGCACTTCGGGGTCGGGTTCTCGCCGCGCGGCGGGGAGGCCCTGGTCAGCCACCTCCGCGGCCGCGGCTTCACGAACGCCGAACTGGTCGCGTCCGGGTTGGCCGCCGACGGGCAGCGCGGGCTGTACGACCGGTTCCGCGGCCGGTTGATGTGGCCGATCCGGGACGCGTCGTCCGATGTGATCGGGTTCGGCGCGCGGCGGCTGTTCGACGACGACCGGATCGAAGCGAAGTACCTGAACACGCCCGAGACGCCGATCTACAAGAAGTCCAAGGTTCTGTACGGCGTGGACCTGGCGCGCCGTGAGATCGCCAAGGGGCGCCAGGCGGTGGTCGTCGAGGGCTACACCGACGTGATGGCGTGTCACCTCGCGGGCGTGCAGACCGCGGTCGCCACCTGCGGTACGTCGTTCGGCGACGACCACGCGCGGGTACTGCGGCAGCTGCTGCTCGACCACGATCAGTTCCGCGGCGAGGTGATCTTCACCTTCGACGGCGACGAGGCGGGACAGCGGGCCGCGGTGAAGGCGTTCTCCGGCGACCAGGCGTTCGCCGCGCAGACGTACGTCGCGGTCGAGCCGGACGGCCTGGACCCGTGCGACCTACGCCTGCAGAAGGGTGACGCCGCGGTCCGCGAGTTGATCGGCCGGCGCGTTCCGCTGTACCGGTTCGTGCTCCGCAATGTGCTCGCGAAGTACGACCTGGACCGGGCCGACACCCGGGTCGATGCGCTGCGCGATGCGGCCCGGTTGGTGATCAGCATCCGGGACCGGTCGAAGGTGGACGCGTTCACGCGCGAGCTCGCCGGACATCTGGGGATGGACGAGGATCAGGTGCGCTCCGAGGTCTACAAGGCGGCGTCGCGAGGTGGCGCGGCAGCGCCTTCGCAGGCGGCCGCTGAGGGGCAGCAGGTCACGGTCCGGCGCGCGGACGTACCGTCGCCGCGCGACCAGCGGTTCGTGATCGAGTGGGACGTGCTGAAGGTCGCGATGCAGCACCCGGCCCTGGTCGGTACCGCGTTCGACGAGCTCGACGACCAGGACTTCACCCACCCGTGGCTGGCCGCGATCCGGGCCGCGATGGAGAAGGCTGGTGGTCCGGCCGCCGCGCCGCCCGGCGAGGCCTGGGTGGTCGCCGTCCGCGAAGCCGTCGGGAACGACCCGGCCGCCGCGGTCGTCGGCGCGCTGGCCGTCGACCCGTTGCGCCTCGGCCGGGAGCCGGACGAGCCGTACGCGCTGGCGCTGCTCGCGCGGCTGCAGGAGCTGACCTGCGCGCGACGCATCCAGGACCTGAAGTCGAAGCTGCAGCGGACGAATCCGATCGACCGCCCGGACGAGTACAACCGGATGTTCGGCGAGCTGATCGCGCTCGAGGCCTACAAGTCCGAGCTGCGGAACCGGGCGATCTCCGGGGCGATCTAGATCTAGCGCGTGTCCTCGGGCATGTCCTTCAGGCGTGCGACCAGGCGGGCGGTCTGGTTGCTGTACTCCGTGGCGAACTCCTCGCTGTCGGGGTCGAGGCCGAGCGCGCGGGCGATCTGCGGGAACACCACCGGCGCCGAGGCCAGACCGAACAGCGCGAGCGCCGCATGCCGCGGGTCGAGATCGGGTGCGAGTTCGCCCTCGTCCTGCCGGCGTTTGAAGTCCTCCACCATCGCCCGGAACCGGGCAGCCTGACCCTCCCGGTCGTAGTCACTCGTGTCGCGATCGACAGCCTGGCGGACGAGCAGCCGCAACAGGTCCGGCTGCGCGATCGCGGCACCCGCGTAGGCGCCGACGACATCGCCCAAGGACTCCGCGTCGGCGGTGAGCTCGGGCTCACTGGCCCGCCAGCGGTCGGCGACGGCGCGGAACAGGCCCTCCTTTCCGCCGAAGTAGTACGAGATCAGTTGCTTGTTGACGCCTGCGCGGGCAGCGATCTCGCTGACCCGCGCGCCGGCGAACCCGTGCGCGCCGAACTCGACCACCGCGGCGTCCAGCAGCAGCTGCTTGCTGCGCTCGGGGTCGCGCTGCCGTTGCTCGGGCTCCGGTGATCTGCGCACGAAAGTCATAGTAGCGGACCTTCCATCCGGCGTGCTAACTTAATCAACCACACGGATGACAAAGTTTTCTGTACGGATGATTGGAGTGTTCGATGAGGGTAGCGATCATGGGTGCCGGGATCGGCGGCCTGACTCTCGCGCAGGGCCTGCTGAAAGCGGGCGTCGACGTCACGGTCTACGAGCGCGATCCGTCGCCGCAGCACCGCAACCAGGGCTACCGGATCCACATCAGTCCGGTGGGGGAGGAGGCGCTCGCCGCGACGCTGCCGTCGGCGGTGCGGCGACGGGTGATCGCGACGGCGACCCAGCCGGGTGATCTCGTGGCCGGCTTCGACCATCAGCTGGACTCGCAGTTCGAGCAGGTGTTTCCGATCGCCGGGCCGGATGCGGTCACCTCGGTGGATCGGTATGCGTTCCGCCGCGCGTTGATGACCGGGCTCGACGACGTACTGCGGTTCGGCAAGCAGTTCACGTCGTACGCCGAGGGGCAGGACGGGGTCGAGATCTCGTTCGCCGACGGGTCGTCCGCGGCCGTCGACGTCCTGGTCGGGGCCGACGGCGTCGGATCGGTGGTGCGCTCGCAGCTGCTGCCGGACTTCGATGTCGTCGACATCGGGGTGCGCTGCGTCTACGGAAAGGTGCCGGTGACGCCGGAGGTTCGCGCACTCGCTCCGGAGGCGTTCCTGCGCGGGTTCTGCTACGCGAGCGGCCCCACTGGGTTGGGGGTGGCGTTCGCGCCGACCCTGTTCCGCGAGCCGCCCGCCGAGTACGGCGACTATCTGATGGCCGTCCTGGTCGGGACGAACTCGCTCCTCGACGCATCGGACGACGAGCTCTTCGGGATGGCTGCGCCCGAGCTGTGGTCATTGTTCACGCGATCGGTGACCGACTGGCATCCGACGATTCGCGCGCTGATCGCTCGTGGTGAGCCGGACGCTGCCTTCCCGATCACCTTGCGGACGTGCATTACCGTCCCGACCTGGACATCTGCGCGCGTGACGCTGCTCGGGGACGCTGTCCATCCGATGACCCCGGCAGCCGGCGCCGGCGCGAACACAGCCCTCTGGGATGCCGCGCGTTTGACGCAGGCGTTGATCTCGGGGGAGGACCTCGCGATCTATCAGCAGGAGATGGTCGCGAACGGGCAGAAGGCCGTCACCGAGTCCCTCCAGAACGCCGAACGCATGTTCAACGTCACGATCGCAGCCTGAAGCCGATGGACTCGTGGACCTCGGGGAGGCAGCGAAGCATGACGAGCGCAGCGTCGTGCCGGGCGCGCGCGTAGAGCTCGAGCGAGGGCGTCACTGCCGCCGGATCGTCAAGCGGCTCGGCCAACGGGTAGGTGGAGGCGAGCGTGTAGGCGCAGCCGGTTGCGACCACCGCCAGCAGGTCGTCCTCGCGTGCGGCCGGGTATTCGTCGCGATAGGCGAGGAGCAGTTCGGCGAGACCGTCGATCCAGCCGTCGCCGAGCACCACCGTCCGCGGGTCACAGCCGATCCTCGCAACCTCCCAGGCGGTGAAGCGCGGGCCCGGCGGCTGAAAGTCGATCACGGCGGCGACCTCGCCGTCGCGCAGCATCAGATTCGGAGAGGCAAGGTCGCCGTGGACGATCTGCATCGTGAGCTCGGGCAACTCCGCCAGGATTGCCCCGGCCCGATCGAGCAGGGCCCGCCGCTCCTTCGCCGCCTCCCAGGCCCAGTGCTCGAACGGGCTGAGCCACGGCCGCCCCGCATACCCTTCGATCACTCGTGCGAAGGACTGCCCGGCCCGTCGAATGTCGCGCACCTGCACGGCGGGCCGCCGCGTCGGCGCCGCGGCTGGGTGCTCCGCCAGCCGCCGGTGCAACCGCCCCAGTACGGCTCCGACCGCACTCCACCTCGTCCCGGAGATTCGACCTTCAGCCGTCTCACCGTCGACGTACTCCCACAACGACATCGGCGTACGCTCGTCGATCAGCCCACCGGCACGCGTACGCCGTACCGCCGCCGTCGGGACCCCGCCGCGCCGGGCAAACTCCGACAGCTCGATTGCCGCCAGCTCACGTTGCGGATCGCCCCTGTAGAGCTTGGCGAACCACCGCCGTCCGTCCGCGTCGACCACCCGGTAGTTGACCGTGTTGGTGCCGGCCTGGATTCGGACCAGCTCCGTCGCACGGACGCCGTACGCATCCTCCAGAGTTCCGTTGAGATCAGTCAGGATCGTTCCCCGTCACACCGTCGATCGCTTCACGCAAAACATCAACATGGCCGGGTGTGGTTGATCAGCCCCGCACCCATGGGTGCCTCAATCGGTGCGGCCTTTGCGGCGGCGGTTGATCGCGCGCTCGACCTCGCGTTGCGCGTCGCGTTCGGCGAGGACCTGGCGCTTGTCCCACGTCTTGCGGCCGCGGGCGAGCGCGATCTCGACCTTCGCGCGGCCGTCCTTGAAGTACAGGCTGACCGGCACGATCGTCAGCCCGCCCTCGTTCACCTTCCGCTCGATCTTGTCGATCTGCGCGCGGTGCAACAACAGCTTCCGCTTCCGGCGCGACCCCTCGACGAACCACCGGGCCTGCGAGTACTGCGGGATGTGCACGGCATGCAGCCAGAGCTCGCGGTTCTCGACCATCGCGAAGCCGCCGGCCAAAGACGCGCGCCCCGCCCGCAGCGCCTTCACCTCCGGCCCCTGCAGCACGATCCCGGCCTCCCACGACTCACCCAACTGGTAGTCGTGTGCCGCCCGCCGATTCCGCGCCACCACCGGCTCACTGTCGCCCTTCTTCACCCCCCAATACTGCCTGACCCGCCAACACTCAGGCCAAGGAGATTCCCGGGGGCGATGCTTGCCCACGACCTGTGCCACGGGTCCGCTGGGAGCGACCAGCACTCTCGTCACGTTTATAGCGACGACAACCTGAGTCTGCGGTGGTTCAATGAGCCGATGGCGACAAGGCCACGCGAGGGAGGGCGCGCCGGCCGGACCGTACTGGCTCGTACGGTTGCGGTCGTTGCTGCCGCGTGGTGGGTGCTGCTGTTCTTCGGGCTCATCGATCTGCTGGTGGGCATCATGCCCGCTGAGTTCCCGAGCAGCTTCCGCCCGTTCATCGTGCTGGAAACGAGCTGGGGGTTGCTCTACACCGTCCTGATACCGCTGCCGCTGATCGTGTGGGCCGTCCGCCCGGCGGGATGGGTCGGACCGCAGATCGCCGCGGTCGCGGCGGCGCTGCTGGTGACAGGCGTTGCGGCGGTTGCGGCCGGCCAGATCCTGGTGGCATTCCTCGTGGCAGCATCCGCAGCGTTTCCGCGCATGTGGCGTACTCGGAAGGGCTGGTCGATCCACGCCGTACGGACGACGCCAGCACTCTGGCCGGTCGCCGCACTGGTCGTACTCGGCTTCGGCGTGGCCCTGGTGCACGCGTGGGATGTCCTGGCGCTGGCCCGCGCCGGGGTGGACGACGACGACACGTGGGGCTTGAAACACCTGCCCATGCAGGCCGGATTCGCTCTCGCTGTCCCGGCATCAGCCGCCGTCGCCGTACTCGCGATGGCGAACCGCATGCCCACCTGGTGGTTCGCGATCGTGCCCTCGACCGCCTCCGCCATCTGGTTCGGCATCACCTGCGCGCGACACCCCGACCTCCTCGGCAGCCTCGGCACAGCCCCAGGCCGGCTCGCCGTCGCCTGGGCGACCGCAATCGCCGTAGCAATCTGGATCACCGGCCACAGATCCACCGCCACCACCTCGGCTTAGGACTCTGCCGCACAGCGTTCGATGCGTTTCCGCCAAGATCACAACCTGTTCGTGCCAGGGACCAGCGTTACAGACCGGCGCGCCGTTGTACCGCGCGACAATGACGGTGTGGCAGACGATCCGAATACGGTCGCGTTCCGGCTGTGGCCGCCGATCGCGATCGGTGCACCGCTCGTCGTGGGTTGGGTGGTGACCGCGATCTGGGGTGATCCGGTCGGCCTCGCCGGATGGCGGATACCTGTGGGCGGCATGCTCGTGCTGCTCTTCGTCGCCTGGAACGGGTGGTCGTTGCGGCTGTTCGCCCGCCGCCGCACCGGTCTGCTCCCAGGCCAGTCGACGAGCGCCGTGATCGAAGAGGGTCCGTACCGTCTCTCCCGCAATCCGCTGTACGTCGGACTCCTCGCGCTCTACCTGGGCCTCGCGTTGCTGATCCCCACCTTCTGGGGCCTGGCCCTCTTCCCGGCCGCCGTCGCCCTCGTCCTCTGGGGCGCGATCCTCCCCGAAGAACGATTCCTCCACGCCCGCTTCGGCCCCCGGTACGACGAGTACGCCCGCCGCGTACGCCGCTGGCTGTAGCGCTGTTCGCTCGCACCGCGAGTGGACGAGGCCAAGCGCCGTCAGGGGCGTGTGGTCCCGGGCGACGGCTGCGGTCGTGGGGCGTCCCAACCGTTGCGCGCTGCGTGAAACCCCAGTTGGAGCCGGGTCTCGGCGCCGACGGCATCCTTCAGGAACTTGACTCGTCGTTGCACTGTGCGGAGAGAGACCCCGAGCTGATGGGCGATGGCGCGGTCTGTGAGGCCCGCGAGCAGGAGCGCGAAGATGCGGGTGTCGAGTTCGGTCAGACCCTCAGCCTGCGAGCTGATGGTTGAACCGCGGTCCAGCACGAGGGGCGTCGCCTTTCGCCACACTTCGTCGAACAGCGCGATCAGCCCGTCCAGTAGGCCGCTTTGGTGGACCAGCAGCGCATCGACCGAGCGGGATGGCGAACCGAGCAGCGGGACGAGCGCCATCTCGCGGTCCACGACCAGCAGCCGAATGGTACTTCGGGCACCACGCGAACCTGTTCGCCCGCTGCGAGGGCGGTGGTGGCACCGGCCACCACGCCCGGCCGGGCCAGTGAGGCGCGCTCGAGGACCACGTTGAACCGCACGCCGCGCCGGGCCGCAGCGGGCTCGGTGGTGTTCTCCTCACCGGGAACGGCGAGCACGTCGGACTTGGTCAAGGAGAGCACCTCGGTGCGGGCCGCGGCTTGCAGCTGCAGGAACCGCTGCGTGACGGCCTGATCGCCATAGACGACGTCGACCACCTCGCCGGCGCGGTGTTCGACCTCGGCCCGGCGGTAGGCCTCGGCGAGGGCAGCCATGGCGATCTCGGCCCGCTTGAGATCGTCATGGCGTTGTGCCAGGAGCGCGGCCAGGGCGACCGTGGGTGGCGAAGCCACATGACGGCCGGGGTTCGTGCCTGAGCGCGCTGCCAGACCGAGTCGTTCGAGGTCCGCCAATGCGGCCGCGGCGTCGCCTCGGGTCATGCCGAGTGTGCCGGCGAGTTCCGTGTCGTCGGCGGAACCCATGTCGATGAGCGTGCGATAGACGGTTTCCGCGGGCTCTCCGAGCCCCAATACCTCGAACACCACGCCTCCGTCTCGCCCGGGCGACCGTCTGGCGGGCAGTGGCCGTGGCGGTTTGCCGCCAGCCTTAGGTCGTCACCACTGTGGCAAGTTTGCAACAGGTGCGACGGGGGACTCGGCAGCGCACGCCAGAGAACGGAGAGACGAATCTATGCGTCGGATGACGACACTAACCGCGGCCATGATCACGGCGGCCGCAGCCGTGGTCGGGCCCGTGGCGATCGGCGGCCCGCAGGCGCCGTCTGCGGCGGCCGCGACCCCGGACCGGGCAGAGCCTTCGACGGCTGCGAAACCAGGAGCGGTCGAGCGGCACGACGTCACGCTGATCACCGGGGACCGGTTCACCGTCCTCGGTGTTGGCACGGCCGCGGAGCGCGTGATCGTCCGTGAGCCCGTGCGAGCAGGCGCCAGGATTCACCGCTTCCGTGTCGGCGGCCGCTTGCACCTGGTTCCTCAGGACGCACTGCGCCCTCTGGGCACCGGCCGCCTGGATCTTCGGTTGTTCGACGTGGCGTCGCTGATCGAGTCCGGCTACGCCGACAGCGACGCAGGAGCGATCGGCCTCGTCGTCACCGGGGTTGAGGCGCCGGGGGGGGGTCGCGGCCAAGGGTTTCGAGGGTGCCGAGGTGGTGCGTGAGCTGAGCGCGGTGGACAGTGTTGCCCTGCGCGCCGACGCCGATCACCTCGATCGCCTGTGGCCGCGATTGCGAGACAGCGTGACGGCCGATGACGAGGCTCGCGTCTGGCTCGACGCGCGCATACCGCTGGCCCTGGACACCAGCCGCAATCTCGTCGGTGCGCCGCCGGCATGGGATGCCGGGTACGACGGTACGGGCCGCACCGTGGCCGTCCTGGACACCGGTGTCGACGCCGGGCATCCCGATCTCGTGGGCAAGGTCCGCGCCAGCAAGGACTTCACGGGCGAAGGCCAGGCCGACGTCGGCGGCCACGGCACGCACGTCGCGGCCACGATCGCGGGCACCGGTGCCGCATCCAGTGGTGCCTACCGAGGAGTGGCTCCGGGCGCGACGCTGCTCGACGGCAAGGTCTGCGGCGTTCAGGACTGCCTGACGTCGGCCATCCTCGAGGGCATGGAATGGGCAGCCGAGCAGGGGGCGCAGGTGGTCAACATGAGCCTTGGCGGCTGGAACCAGCCGGGCCTCGACCCCATGGAGTTGGCGGTCGAACGACTGACGGCGAGTCACGACGTACTCTTCGTGACCGCAGCCGGCAATCTCGGTGCGGCTTCGAACGTCTCGTCCCCCGCCAGCGCACCCTCGGCCCTCGCAGTCGGCGCGGTCGACGACGATCGCGCCATCGCGTCATTCTCCAGTCGCGGCGACGTCGACGGGCTGGTCAAGCCGGAGATCGTAGCGCCTGGCGTGGGGATCACGGCGGCCCGTAGCAGCGCGTCCCCCGGCTCCGGGCCCTATCTGGAGCTCTCCGGAACGTCGATGGCGACGCCGCACGTCGCGGGCGCCGCCGCCGTGCTCGCGCAGCGCCACCCGGATTGGTCGGCGGCGCAGCTGAAGTCCGGTCTGGTCGGTGCGGCCTCGCCGTTGCCCGAGGCGCCGTCCGTTGCGCAGGGAGCCGGACTGCTCGACATCGGCCGGGCCGTCGCCGAGACGGTGGTCGCCGCGCCGAGTGCGGTGATGTTCGGTCGGGTCTGGGACCTGCCCGATGCTCCGGTCACGCGAGCGGTCACCTACCGCAACTCGGGTTCGGAGCCAGTTACGCTGAAGCTGTCGTTCGCTCCAACCACGTCGGACGGGGCGCCCGCTCCGGCCGGCATGTTCCAGCTCAGCGCCGACGAGGTGACGGTCCCAGCGAACGGATCGGCCCAGGTTGAGGTGACCGTCGTTCCGCGCGTCGAGGTCCCGGAGGGGTACGTCGGCGGCCGGCTCGTCGCCACGGCAGGGGCCGCCGCCAGGGTGTCGACACCGGTCGGCCTTCTGCGCGACCAGGCGGCCTTCGATGTGACGCTGCGGCAGGTGCCGCGTCCGGGAGCGGGCCCTGCGTACGCCTATGCCTTCGCGTTCGGGCTCGACCGGTCCTCCTACGCCTATATCTCCGCACCTGTCGACGCGGACGGAACCGAGTTACGGCTGCGAGCCGGCCGCCACATCGTTGTGCACGGCATCGAGACCGACGAACACTCGAGCCTGCTGGTGCAGCCCGAACTGGTTGTCGACAGGCCCGATCAGGAGGTGATCGTCGACGCGCGGAAGGCGCGGCCGATCAGCATCACGCTGCCCGACCCGAGGGCTCGGCTGCGGTTCGCGGAGGTGGCCACCAGCATGCCCAAGACGTACACGGACGAGTTGGGCTCGACGACTGCCGACTACGCCTACCTGATGACCGGGAAGTACGACCAGTCAGACCCGTTCGCCGGCGAACACTTCGGCCAAGCCGGACCGAATCGTGACTACGACGGTGTCACCACCGAGCTCTCGACCACCTGGAGCCGTCCTCGCGCAGACGGGTCGCTGGCTGACAGTCCTGAGGTGTATTTCCTGAACTGGTTCGGTTCGGGCCGGGCCTACAGCGGTTCGGTGGAACGCGTCCGCGCCAATCAGCTGGCCACCGTGACGTCCACCTACGCGGCGCAGGCGCAGGGCGCACGGGGTGCTGTGTCGATGAACGGGACCCGGGAGAACGGCGCCGACGCACCGAACTCCCTCGAGATGTCCTTCCCGCTGCCGTTCAAGCGCACAGAGCACTACAACAACGAGCGTGTTCGGTGGGAGCGGCACTTCCTCGAAATGGCGCCAGGCCTGGTGGAGCTGGCTGCGTCCGTGCAGGAGCCAAAGCACTACGTTCCACCGCGGCGCTACACGGAGGCCGTCAACGAGGGCGTTTTCGCGCCGTCGGTCGCTGCTCCGACTCATGGCGGCTGGGCCCGGCGCGTGGGCAACACGATGGTCGTCCGGCCCCCGACCTTCGCTGACGGTGCGGGCCGGATCGGCGATGCCGCGACCACGCAGGAATCGACCACGCTGTATCGCAACGGCGTGAAGGTCGCCGCGGCGCCGCGTTCCGGCTACCGGATGGACTGCGACGACCTCCCGCCGGCGATCGCACTCGACGAGCTGTGCCCGACCGGCCTGACGGCAGACGTGACCGCGGCTGACGGTTTGTACCGTCTCGTTGTGGCAGCTGAACGAGGGGCCCCACACGCGTTGTCGACGCGTGTGACGGCCGACTGGACGTTCCGGTCGGCGACGGTCGCCGGCGAGCGGCCGAAACCGCTGCCGCTGACGACGCTTCGCTTCGCGCCGGACCTCGACGCACACAACGCCGCGCCTGCCGGACGCACCTTTACGCTGCCGGTCCTGGCCGAGCCACAGCCCGGTTCGGCAGCAGGAACCGTCAGAGACCTCGCCGTCGACGTCTGCTACGACGACGGCGCAACTTGGCAGCCCGCGCACATGGTCGCACAGGGACCCGGCGGACGCTTCATGGCCAGACTGCGACACCCGAAGGCGGCCGGATTCGTCTCCCTGCGCGCGCACGCAACAGACACTCGCGGCAACACCGTCAAGCAAACCGTCATCCGCGCCTACCGCATCGGCTGACCGTCATGCATCAGGCCTCGTCATACCGTAGGGCGGACGGGACTCGAACCCGTGACCCAGGGATTATGAGTCCCCTGCTCTAACCAGCTGAGCTACCGCCCCATGTGCGGCAGATCGTATCTGGTGGGTGGGGGTGGAGTGCGAAACCAGGGGTGGGTCAGGGGTTTGACTGAGGGGTGGGTACGGCGGACCGGGCATGATGGAGGCAGGTCCGGACGAAGGGAACACCGATGGGCTGGTTCATTTTCCTGGTGCTCGTGGTGGGCGCGATCGCGGCGTACAAGTACCGCGTACCGCTGCTCGCGAAGATTCTCGGTCAGCCGCAGCACCGTATCCAGCGGGCGATCGACCGGAAGAAGGGGAAGTAGGAGCTTCCTCCTCAGCGTGGTGCAGCTCCGGTCCCTGCCGAGTCAGCAGGCCGGAGCAACACCTTGACTTGACGTGCGCCGCCTTCACAACCGGCACCAGAGGCCCTGGCCCGCGGGGTGCGGGCCAGGGCCTCGGTTGTGGTGCGGGTGGTCAGCCGATTTGGACTGCGGCGATTGAGGCCGCGGCGGTGATCTGGGCGCTTCCGGCGGCGCTGGCGTCGTCGTTGTAGCCGAAGGCGTAGACGCCGACCTTGGTGGCCTGCTTGACGGTGACGACCTTCACGGTGGAGCCGGTGAGTTCGCGGTCCTTGGCGGGGGAGATCTCGGCGCCGAGGATGGTGCCGAAGTCCTCGCCGAAGGCCTCGGTCGTGGCACCGACGCGGAGGGCGAGTTGCGGGCGGGTCCCCGGTTCGCCGGCGACGGTGCGGGCGAAGACGGCGGTGGAGTTCAGCAGCCAGGTGCCGGGCTGCAGGGTGAACTCGCCGACCGCGGTCTTGTTGGTCTTGAACGAACCGCCGATCTTCGCGATCGTCACCGGCTCGAAGTTCTTCGTGACGCCGGCCTTGCCGAGGTCCTTGAGGAACGCGGCGCGATCGGCGGGAACCAGCTTGCCGGCCGGGATGCTGTTGTCGACGACCTGCTTCGCGGCGACCGAACGGGCGCACAGCGGGTACGACAGGGTCTTGCAGTCCGGGCGGACAGCACCGTTGGCCGCGACCGTGACACCGACGAGAACGCCGGCGCCGAGTACGGCGGCAACCAGCAGACGGCCGCCCTTGGTGCTGAAAACCTTCTTGATGTTCACAGGGTTCCTTCCCCTCCATCCCCGAGGCCCCCCTCGGGATCTGGGGAGGAACGTACGCCACAGATCGTGGTCTAGTCCAATGGGCGCGCAAAGAATCTTCTGCCGGGTCAGGTGGGGAACTTCCGGCACCAGGCGGTCAGCGTGATCTTGGCGTGGTGCCGAGGCTGATGTCGACCGGCCAGATGGTCGGGCGGTCGCCGGTGCGGCGGGCGCCGGCGAGATAGGTGCCTGAGGCCTTGTCTTCGGCAACTTCTGTGGTGTTCGACCAGGAGACGGCGGCGAGAGCCGATTCGCCTTTGCGTAGGCGGATTCCGGTCGGGCCGGGATCGATGGCCAGGTACGAGATGCCATCGGTGACCGTGACGCGCATGGTTCGGCGGTCAGGCTCAGCAGTCCGCCGACCAGTCCCACCCAACCCCACCACGTCATCCCAACAACGTACCTGGCGGGGAAGCCGACTAGCGGGACCAGAAGACGAAGGGTTCGACCAGAAACACAGAAGCCGAGCTCCTGAGAAGGAAACTCGGCTGGGTTGCTCCCGCGACTGGACTCGAACCAGTAACCTGCCGGTTAACAGCCGGCTGCTCTGCCAATTGAGCTACGCGGGATCGGGGTGATGCTCAGGTCCTCGATCCCCGAGGACCTGAGTAGGTTAGCAGGCGCGCGGCGAACTACAAAAACGGGATTCGGAACGCTGCCAGGTCAGATTCCGAACTCGTCGCGGACTTGCTGGAGGGCCGCTTCTGCGGCTTCGACGACGCCGGGGTGGCTGGGTTCCAAGCCCTTGTCCAGGACGCAGTTCCAGGTGATCTCGGCGTCGGTGGTCGCGGGGTTGCGACGGCCGACGATGCGGACGCCGCGCTTGCCGGCCAGTGGAACGTGACGTTGGACGACGATGCTCGCGTCGACCCGTTCACGCAGGAGCTGGCCGAAGCGTCCTGGGTCCTCGACCTTGAGCTCGGTGGCGCGCAGTGGTGTGCCGTAGTCGGTGGTTTCGAAGACGTGCAGCACCGAAGCCTCGGAGTCCCAGTTGGCGCGCTCGATCCTTTCCCAGCCGACCCGGCGGTCGGCGTCGGCTGAGTCCGACGGCAGGTAGACGGCTGCCCGGGTGCCGGCGACCCAGCGACCGTTGGTCAGCTGGACTGCCGCCAGGACGTCCTCCTTGCGCCCGGTCGACTCGCGGGCAGCGGCCGACACGGCCTCGCTCAGCTCGCGCGGCCATGGCGTACGCAGAAGTCTCACACTGACATCATTCCAGCCCTCCCAAGCAGTCCCTTCGCCAGGCAACAGCCAGTTCATCCATGAGGCCACAAACGAGCCGTCTGTCAAGGACGGCCGAGCCGGGGTCAGGCGACGTAGTCCCGGAGTTGCGGGAGGGCTCGGCGGCGGAGCTGGCGGAGGGCTTCGCGTTCCAGGGCGCGGACTTTCGCTGCGTTCAGGCCTAGTTGGGCTCCGATCTCTTCGGGGGTGGACGGGACGTGGCCGTGCAGGCCGTAGCGGCGGTGCAGGATGTTGCGTTGCAGGTCGTCGAGGAAGTCGAGATGGTAGGCGAGATCCCGCCGGAGCGCAGCTCGCAGCACCACTGGGTCGTCGTCGATGATCGGGTCGGAGTCGTCGCCGAGGTCCAGGGTTTCTGGTTGTACGCGCCACGCCTGGGCGCGCTCGATCCGCCCGATGCTCAGGCCGGTTGCCCGCGCGAGCTCCGCGGCGGTCGGATCGCGGCCGAGGTCCTGGGTCAGATCCTGACGCGCGGTGGCCACCCGGGACGCGTCGGCGTACGCCTGGGCGGGCATCCGGACCAGGCGGGACCGGTCCGAGATCGCGCGCCCGATCGACTGCCGGATCCACCAGATCGCGTACGTGGAGAAGCGGTGGCCGAGGCGGTGATCGAACCGCTCGACCGCGCGCATCAACCCGATGTTGCCCTCCTGGATCAGGTCGAGCAGCGAGATGCCCTTCCCGCCGTACCGCCGGGCGAGTGACACGACCAGGCGCAGGTTGCCCTCGATCATCCGGCGCCACGAGTCCTGACCGAGCGCGACGACCTGCCGCAGGTCGGCCCGATCGTGCCGCCCGGGGTCACCGTTCAGCCGGTCGGCGGCCAGCAGGCCGGCCTCGATCCAGTACGAGTGCTCGTTCACCTCCTCCGATGTCAGTAGTTCGTGCCGCCCGATGTCGCGCAGATACGCCACCAGGGCGGTCACATCCGCCGGTTCGCAGTCCAGCTCTCCCATCCGGTCCCTCTCGCCGCCGAGCCCCGGGCAGAGCCGCTCTCCGGCCCGGCCGATCTCCTTGCCAAAGAGAGTGCCGCGATTCGGTCACCGATGGACCGGTGACTTCGAGTATGTGGATAACTACGCCACGTCAGGCGTACGCCCGCAGCCCGCTGAGCAGTCCTTGATGGAAGGGATTCGCGTCCACCGCGTCGAGCCAGGCCCGCCCGGTCGTCAGCGGCTCCAGCGGCGGGATCGTGACTGGCTCCGGCGTCCCGTCTGCCGCGTCGCCCCGCGCGAACTCGTCCTCGAGCTCCGGCGCCGGCATGTCCGGCAGCAGCACGAACGTGTCGCCGAAACCGTCGGCGCCCAGCGCCGCGAAGTTGGCGGCCGCCCGCGCCGAAGCCCCCTCCGGATCCGATCGCACCTTCTCCAGTTCCGCCACGACAGTCGCCCAGGTCACCGCCGGATCCCCGTAGTCGATCGCCCGCGACAGCCGCCCGACCCGGATCGGCGTCGCGGCCGGCGCCAGCCGGGCCATCAGCGAGCGGAGCCCGTACCGAGCCCGTCCGCCCACGACGACCAGCCGTACCGAGGCCTCCGTCGCCTCGATGATGCTTCGATACGGACCGACCCCAGCACGTGGTCGCACAACGACCAGATCAGCGAGCGCGCCACGTTCGACCCGGCCGAGCGGCCGCGGCCAAACTCCGGACAATGCCTCGCCGGGATTCGAGGTCACCATCCGCACCAGTTCTTCGTCGGTGAAAACCGAGTGCGCCTTGTTCCACAGGTCGGCGACCTTCAACTCCCACAGAACATTGTGCGTGCCCGAGGGACCCCAGTCCGATCCGAGACACAAACGCACGCCGATTCCGTGAGCAACTTTCACGTCCGCGGTCGCGCCGTACAGCCAGTAGTTGGAGAACGGCGACCACACCAGACTCGAATTCCCCGCCTTCATGGCAGCGAAGTCGTCGGCATTCAACGCCGCGCCGTGAATGGCGACCAGTTGCGGTTTCACCACCCCCACATCGGCGAGCAAGCGAAACTCCGAACGCAGCCGCGGATCCGACCCCTCCGCCGAATGCGCGATGAATCCGCGCCCGGCCGCCACCGCCGCGGCGTACGGCGCCAACGCTTCCGCATTGTCCGCGACCAATGTGCTGACCCGGATGAAGTCCTCGCCGGTGCCGAGCTTCTCCGAGTCGATGTTGCGGATCAGGTCGTTGTCGGGCGGTACGGCGCCGCGCGGGTTGCCCTGGATCGACGTCGTCCCGCCGACGATTGCGCGCGTCTCGACGTACCGCAGCAGCGCGCGGCCCGCGGTCGCGCCGAGCAACCGAGCCGGTTTGCTGATCTGCGCGCTGTACGTCGGCGCGCGGCCCCACTGGTTGTGTGAGGTCCACGGGACGGTCCGCGACGGCTCCGTCCACAACGGCAAACTGTTGTACATCAAATGGTTGTGCAGGTCGATGAAGCCCGGGCAGATCAATCCGCCGGCGCTGATCCGCGGCGCATCCGAAAAACCCTCAGGTTCCGGATCGGCCGGTGTGACGGCGGCGATCAGTCCGTCGTCCGCCACGTACACCGCGCCGCCGGAAAGAACCGCCCCGTCCGGCCGCATCGTCACCACGGTTCCACGCAGTACGAACATCGCGCACCCTCCCGTAGAATTCCCCGTGCCGCCCCTGGAAAGAGAGTATCGCCGAGGGGGAGGTAGTTCGATGGGCGATTTCGATCAGGGCCCGCCGGCCGCGGTGGCGCGGCAGTTGGCGAAACTGCCGAGTTACGCGGATTTCCGGGATTTGTTCTGGTACGACTGGGGTCCGGTCTTCTACCGCGGCCGCATGAACCGTACGGCGCGGTTGCTCGCGATCGCGTCCGACCCCGGGCCGACCGAGCGGGTCGCGGGCCGCACGCTGGTCGGCGATGCCGGGCAACGGGTGCAGGGCTTCTTGCGCAAGCTCGGCCTGACCCACAGCTACACGCTCGTCAATGCGTACGCCTACGCGCTTCGGCCGTCCCGCGCGCAGCAGGCGACACCGCTGTTGTCCCGCGCTGACCACCTCGCGTGGCGCAACACCTTGCTCGACCTGATCGTCGGCCCGCCGTTGCAGGCGATCGTGGCGTTCGGCGGTCAGGCCCGGACGGCGGTCCAACTGTGGGACGGCAAGCCCGATGTGCCGGTGTTCCAGGTGCCGCATCCGTCGAGCCGCAACGCCAAGGTGCTGCTCGACAGTTGGCGGCAGGCGATCACGGACCTGCGCGGCATCGTCACCCCGGACGACACCATCGAAGTACCCAACTACGGCACCAAGTTCACCGAGGCGGACTACGCGCCGATTCCGCAGCGCGACCTGCCGTTCGGCGTGCCGCCCTGGCTGGGCGACGATGCGTGGGGACGCAAGGACAAACCGCGGCACAACAACAGCGTCGAGCGGCCCGCGAGCGACCTGCTGAACACCTTGGTCTGGCGGGCGCCGAAGCTCGGCTGAAACTGTCCCCGGCGGGCGCTACCTTGGTCGGATGCGAGTCGCCACGTGGAATGTGAACTCGGTCAAGCAGCGGAGGCCGCGGCTGCTGGACTGGCTCGACGAGCGGCAGCCGGACGTCGTGTGCCTGCAGGAGACGAAGCTCGCGGACGACGCGTTCACGAAGCTGCTCGGCGACGAGCTGAGCAGCCGCGGGTACGACGTCGCGCTTTCCGGCGAGCCGCAGTGGAACGGCGTCGCGCTGCTGTCCAAGGTCGGCCTCGAGGACGTGGTGACCGGCGTGGCGGGCGCGCCCGGGTTCCCGCATCCGGAGGCCCGCGCGGTGGCCGCAACCTGTGGCGGCGTCCGCATCCACTCGCTCTACGTGCCGAACGGCCGGGTGCCGGACTCCGACCACTACCACTACAAGCTGGCCTGGCTCGCCGCGCTCACTGAGGTTGTCGCCGCCGGGCCAGGAGACCAGATCGTCTGCGGCGACATGAACATCGCACCGACCGATGCCGATGTGTTCGACCCGGCGGCGTACGTCGGCCAGACACATGTCACCGCACCGGAGCGGCAGGCGCTCGCGGACCTGATGGCCGCCAAGCGCCTGCACGACGTGGTCCGCGACCGCTGGCCGGACGAGCGCATCTTCAGCTACTGGGACTACCGCGCGGGCATGTTCCACCAGGATCTCGGGATGCGGATCGACCTGATGCTCGCGACCGGGCCGGTCGCAGATCGGGTCAAGGCCGCCTGGATCGACCGCAAGGCGCGCAAGGGCACCGGCCCGAGCGACCACGCCCCGGTGATCGTCGACCTGGACACCGCGCCGGACGGCGACATCGGCCCGGTCGTCCCGCCGCCCTCCGCGCCGCGGACGGGCCGCAAGAAGACCACCAAGCTTCCGCAGAGCCGGTGACCATGCGGCGTCTCACTGTCGTCGCGATCCTGGTTCTCGCGATGCTCGCTGCCTGCAGTGACGACAAACCGCAACCGCTGGCCGACTGGACGCAGATCGACGTCGGCCCGGCCGAGCCGGTCACGCTGACGGCCCACGGCGGCCGGCTGCTCGTCGGCCTGCGCAACCGGGACGCCAAGGTCGTCCCGGAGCTCGTCATGCTCGACGGCACCGGCGGGCGTACGCCGATCGCGGTGAAACCGAACCCGGCGAGCCCGTACGCCTTCGAAGCCATCTGGTACTCGATCGCGTACGACGGCAAACAACTGCTCGCGCTCGGTGGAGCATCGGGCGGCGCGCACTCCAACACCCGGTGGACGGTCTGGACCGGCACACCGCAGACCGGCCTCGTCGAACGTCCGCAGAACTTCTGGACCTTCGGCGGTCAAACCGCCGGCGACCTGTTCAGCGCCGTACTGACCCCGAGCGGCGGCGCCCTGCTCGGCACCTGGGGTGGTGTCGAGACCGGCAACGACGCGATGGTCTGGCTGCCGCAGCCCGACGACAAGTGGACCCGTCAGGACCCGACGAAGACCGCCTTGCAGAGTACGCCGGCACTCCTGGTCGGACCGGCGTACGGTACGACGCTCGGCGACAGCATCGTGCTCGTCGGCTCACAGGTCCGGCTGGCGCCCAACACCGTCGCGCAGGAGGCCGCGGTCTGGCGGTCCGCCAAGCTGAACCAGGGCTGGACCCGCATCCCGCTACCCGACCCTGGGACCCGCAGCATGGCGAGCACCGCAACCTGCACGACGGACTGCGTCATCGCCGGCTCCGTCGACGGAAAACTCGCGCTCTGGCGGCTGAATGCGTCCGGTGAAGCGCAGCGGCTGCAGGGTGTCCCCGACATCGCCGTGGGGGACAAGGACAAGCTGCCGCCGCCGATCGTCGACGGCGACGAGATCGTCCAAGCCGTTGCTCAGGACAACAAGGTGAAGGTGCTCACCGGTCAGGACGGGCAGTGGACCGAGCAGGACACGGCAGGACCGGAAGGCCAGGTCACCGCCGCCGCCCTGTTACCGGACCACAAGCTCTACCTGATTGCGGGCAGCTCACTGTGGCACCACGACCTCAGCTGAGCAGGCCCTTCGCGTACGCCGCCTGACCCGCGTGCTGTGCGCAGTCGTCGATGACGCTGACCAGTCGCACCCCGAGCGAGACCGGCGGGTTCCACCTGCGGTCGACGATCCGGTCCAGACCCTCGTCGGTCACGGTGCGCAGGAACTCGACGGTCCGCGCGTGCACAGCGTCGTAGTACCCGAGGAGCTGGTCCGCGGAGAGCTTTACGGCCGCGACCTGGTCGGCGCTGTGCCCGTACCCGGTGTCGGCGGCGTCGAACGGCAGGCCGAGCCGCTCGTACCACCCGTCGGCGGTGTGGACCTGCTCGTACCCACCCGCGTCCGCCAGGTGGTCGTCCTGGACCCGGGTCAGGTGCCAGACCAGCCAGGCGATCGAGTTCGCCGTGTCGTTCGGCCTGGTGGCGAGCGTCTTGTCGTCGAGACCGGTCACGACGTCGTGCAGGACCTCCTGCACCCGGCTGTGTGCGTCGAGGAGTACGTCACTTGTCTTCATACCGGCCACCGTAGTCTTCGGAACGGACAGTTCAACGACAGGAGCAACCGGTGGAACTTCGCACTCTGGGCGCGAGCGGCGCCGTCGTCTCGACGTACGCGCTCGGCACCATGACGTTCGGCAACGAGACCGACGAGGCCGGGGCGCACGCGCAGCTCGACCGGTACGTCGAGGCGGGCGGTACCTTCGTCGACACCGCGGACGTGTACACCGGCGGCGTGTCCGAGGAGATCATCGGCCGCTGGCTGGCGAAGTCGAGCGCGGATGTCGTGCTCGCTACGAAGGGCCGGTTCCCGACCGGCGACGGCCCGAACGACGTCGGCACCTCCCGCCGGCACCTCCGCCGGGCGCTGGAGGCGTCGCTGCGCCGACTCGGCGTGGACCACGTCGACCTGTACCAGCTGCACGCCTGGGACCCGGTCACGCCGCTCGAGGAGACGCTCAGCTTCCTCGAGGACGCCGTCCGGTCCGGCAAGATCTCGTACGGCGGTCTGTCGAACTTCACCGGGTGGCAGCTGCAGAAGGCGTGTGACCTGATCGAGCACCGCGGGTGGTCGCGGCTGGTCACGCTGCAGCCGCAGTACAACCTGCTGGTCCGGGAGATCGAGTGGGAGATCGTGCCGGCCGCGCAGGAGAACGGGCTCGGTCTGCTGCCGTGGTCGCCGCTCGGCGGCGGCTGGCTGACCGGGAAGTACTCGTTCGACGAGGAGCCGTCCGGCGCGACCCGCCTCGGCGAGAACCCGGATCGTGGCGTCGAGTCCTGGTACCGCCGCAGCCGCAACCAGCGGGTCCGTGACGTGGTGAACGCGGTCCGCGAGATCGCCGAGGCCCGTGGCGTGTCGATGGCGCAGGTCGCGCTGGCGTGGCTGGTCGACCGGCCCGCGGTGACTTCCGTGATCCTCGGCGCGCGCACGATCGAGCAGCTCGACGACAACCTGGCCGCGGCGCACCTGCACCTCACCGCGGAGGAGACCGCGAAACTGGACGAGGCAAGCGACCCGGGCGCCGCTGACTATCCGTACGGCGGACCGGGGGTCGCGCAGCGCGGTCGCCCGATCAACGGCGGACGCGCATAGTCCGCACGGGAGGCTGACGCTCGACGGCAGCACGGAGAGCGGCGTACGACGCGACCAGCGCGCGCCGCTCCCGTGCGAGCAGCGGGTCGTCGCGACGGCAGCCCGCGTGGACCCACTGGTCCGACAGGTCCATCGCCTCGACCCGCTTCACCGCTGCCTCCCGTACGGCGTCCCGCTCGACGCAGTACACGTACGCGTACAGGTCGACGAGTGCCTCGATGATGTGGTCCACGGTGACGCCCGGTTCGTGCTGACACGCGCGGTGGACTCGCCACCACTCGACCTCCAGCCGTGCCGCCTCGGCCGGCTCCAACGACACGCCTGACCGCGCGGCGAGTTCGTAGAAGCGGCGCATGTACGCGCGGGCCGCATCGGGCCGGTTGTCCGGGTACGGCGACCACACCTGGTTGGCACGTAGTACGAACCACGCTGCGGCGAGTGTCCGATGCGGTGGCATGCCGAGGCCCGCGGCGACCATTCCGACCGCGGCGACGAGGAACCTACGCCACTCGTGCCGGTAGTACGCGGCCCAGGCGTCCGCCTCCCGGTTGCCGACCAGGACCGGGTCGAAGGACAGTGGATCCGTGCGCATGACCCCCTCCCGCCTGGAGATCCGATGATCGATCGTAATCCGATCGGGGACATCGTGGCGCGCATGCGGCAGCGGCTCGACAAGTTGCCGGCGGACGACCACCGGCGGTACTTCCTCGGTACCTATCTGCGCACTACCGAGGCTGTGGGCCGGGCGATCGACCAGGCCCGGTTCGAGGACCCGGAATGGGTCGAAGCCTGGGACGTCGAGTTCGCTGAGCTCTACCTGCAGGCCTATGACGGTACGGCGGTGGCGCGTCCGTGGCGGTTGGCGTTCGACGCGCCCGCGGAGCTGCCTGCGCTGGCGCATGTACTGCTGGGCATCAACGCGCACGTGAACTACGACCTGCCGCAGGCGCTGCTCGCGGTGATCAGCGACGACGACTTCTTGGACCGGGCGCTGATCGAACGACGGCGGCGTGATCACGAGCGGATCGACGGCGTGCTCGCCGAACGGGTCGCGGCAGAGGACACGGAGCTGGCGGCGACCGGTCCGCGGCGGCTGATCGATCAGGTGCTCACACCGCTCAACCGCCTCGCCTCGCAGCGCTTCCTGCGGGAGTCGCGGCAGAAGGTGTGGCACAACACGGTCGAGCTGCAACAAGCCCGCGCGGACGGCAGGTACGCGCAGCGTCTGGCGGAGCTGGAGGTGCTGAGCGCGGCCAAGGTCGCCGACCTGCTCAGACCCGGACAGGTGCTGCTCCGCCTGGCCGTCACCGGCTTTGGAGTAACTCTCCCGCCTGTCTAACTGGGCAGCACGCCCGACCACAGCACTCCGAGTGCAAGGCACGCCAGCGTGACCAGTCCGAAGACGCCGACCCACATCAGCGCCGGTACGCCGGTCAGCCGTCGCAGCTGGTCCGCGTCGGAGCTGCGTCCCTGTCCGTGCCGCCGCGACCGCTGCAGCTCCAGTACGGCGCGCGGCGCGGCCAGCAGCAGGAACCACGTGAGGAGGTGGGCGAACGCGGACTGCACGGACGGCGACCCCCACCACGTCACGCTGAACACCAGAGCGCCGAACACCAGCACCGACCACAGTCCGAACAGGTTGCGGATCTGAAGCAGCAGAATCGCCAGCGCGAGCAGCAGTCCCCACAGCAGCGCGACGGCGTACCCGCGGCTGAGGACGAACGCCGCGGCCAGCCCGAACAGAGCCGGCCCGGGGTAGCCCGCGAGCAGTACGGCGATCATGCCGCCGCCGGTCGGTTTGCCGCGCGACACCGTGACGCCGGACGTGTCCGAGTGCAGGCGGATTCCGGACAGCTTGCGGCCGACCAGTGCGGCGATCAGTCCGTGTGCACCTTCGTGCGCGATCGTGACGACCTGCCGGGTGTGCCGCCAGATCGGCCGCCAGGCGATCAGCAGCAGCGCGACGACGCCTGTACCGACGACCACCCGCAGCGACGGCTCCGGCTGGACCGACGTGATGTTGTCCCAGAACTCCCTCATCCGCCCCATCCTGACAGGCAGGTGGTCAACGTCTCGGCGTTGACATCGGGTGACGCCCGGACCACGGTGGAAGAGCCGGTCCGGGGAGGTGCCGCCGCAATGGGGGGAACATGTCGCAACCACGCACGATGAAGAAGTCCACCAGCAAATCCACGACCAAGAAGTCCGCCAAGTCGAGCAAGACCAGCAAGACCAGCAAGCAGACCGCGGCCAGTGAGTCCGTACTGTCGCGCACCTCGGCGCGGCGGCCGGCCGAGATCGCGGTCGACCGGTTGCACACGACCGCCAACGGCCAGGTCGCGGGCGTCGTACCGCTGGCCACCTTCCTCGCGTCCGCCGGCACCCTGACGCTCGACCAACGCAAGCTGCTGGTGGACCAGGCCCTGCTGCTGCTCAGCGAGAACTACGTCCACCTGCCCCTGAAGATGGCGATGCACGCCGTCAACCCGCTGCAGAGGCTGCGCGTGCTGCGGGCGCGGCTGGCGCGGCAGACGCCGGCGACGATGGCTCCCGAGTGGCTGTTCCATCGCGAGATGTCGAGCATCTTCCACTCGGTCCGCGACCTGCACACGAACTACCTGCTGCCGGTGCCGTTCGCGGGGAAGATTGCGTTCCTGCCGTTCCTGATCGAGAAGTGCCACGACCCGGACGGCAGCGAGCACTACCTGATCACGCGCACCGTCGAGGGCTACCAGGCGCCGCAGTTCGGCTCGGGCGCCGAGGTGACGCACTGGAACGGGACGCCGATCGCGCGCGCCGTCGCGCTCAACGGCGCCGTCTTCGCCGGCAGCAACGACGCGGCGAACCTGGCCCGCGGGCTCGAGTCGCTGACCCTGCGTCCGCTCGTCATCCAGGCGCCGCCGGACGAGGACTGGGTGACGCTGACGTACATCGGCCTCGACGGTTCGACGCAGGAGCTGCGCGAGCAGTGGAAGGTCACCACGAACCTGCCGCCGATGACCGATCTGGACGCGCTCAGCGAGACGTCCGCGTCGATGGGCCTCGATCTGGATTCCGACGAGAAGTCCAGGGCGAAGAAGGTGCTGTACGTCCGCGAGGTCGTCGAGCTCGAACGGGGTCGGAGCTCGGCCGAGCTGGCCGCCCCGGCCGCGGTCGCCGGCGCGGATGTGCCGACCACGATGCCCGGTGTGTTCCGCGCCCGCGAGGTCGGGACGCCGTCCGGAACCTTCGGGCACCTGCGGATCTTCACGTTCAGCGTGCAGGACCCGGTGGCGTTCCGCGACGAGTTCGTCCGGCTCGCCGGGCTGCTGCCGCAGAACGGCCTGATCGTGGACGTCCGCGACAACGGCGGCGGGCACATCTACGCGAGCGAGTTCACGCTGCAGTCGATGACCCCGCGGCGGATCACCCCGGAGCCGGTGCAGTTCATCTGTACGCCGTTGAACCTGCGGATCTGCCGGCGTCACAAGGACAATCCGGCCGGCATCGACCTCGGCCCGTGGTTCGACTCGCTCGACCTCGCGCTGGAGACCGGCGCGCAGTACTCGGCGGCGAAACCGATCACCCCCGAGGACGGCGCGAACGCGATCGGCCAGACGTACTTCGGACCGGTCGTGCTGATCACCGACGCGCGGGTGTACTCGGCGACCGACATCTTCGCGGCCGGGTTCGCCGACCACGAGATCGGCACCATCCTCGGCGTCGACGACAACACCGGCGCGGGCGGCGCGAACGTCTGGACGCACGGCCTGCTGGCCACGCTGCTCAACGAGCCACCGCCACCCGACGAGACCTCGCCGTACGTCGCGTTGCCGAACGGCGCGAACCTGCGGGTGTCGATCCGCCGTACGCTCCGGGTCGGAAAGCTCGCGGGCACCCCGGTCGAGGATCTCGGCGTCGAGCCGCACCAGAAGCACCGGATGACTCGGGCCGATCTGCTCGACGGCAACGTCGATCTGCTCAACCGGGCCGGCGAACTGCTCGCCGCGATGCCCGTCCGCAGGCTGAACCTGCAGACCTCGTTCAGCGGTACGACGCTCACGGTCGCGATCGACACGCTCAACATCGACCGGGTCGACCTCTACATCGACGACCGGCCGATCAGCTCCGAGGACCTGAGCGGTCCGGTCAGCATCGACATCTTGGAGGTGACGCCGGGCCAGTTGCTGCGCGCGGACGGCTACCAGGCGGGCAAACTCGTCGCGTCCCGCCGGGTTACCGTCTGACCTATGACGCTCCACCTGACCGCCGAGGAAGCAGCGATGCTCGGCGGTCGGGAGGGCGCGGGCGTTGCGCTGGCGATGCGGGTGATCGTCGGTCAGGCGCGGATCTCGGACGCGCCGCGGCTGGTCGAGATCACCTCGGCGCATGTTGACTCCTGTCTGTACCACGGCCAGGTCAGCCTGGACTTCGCACATCGACTCGTCGACCTCGGTGCCCAGGTCCGCGTACCTACCACGCTGAACGTCGGCTCGGCGGACCTCGTCCATCCCGGCCTCGTGCGCGATCAACAGCTGGCCGCGGCGGGGCGTGAGTTGATGGCGGCGTACGTCGATCTCGGCTGTACGTCGACGTTCACGTGCGCGCCGTACCAGCTGCCGAACCGCCCCGCATTCGGCGAGCACATCGCGTGGGCCGAGTCGAACGCGATCGTGTTCGCGAACTCGGTGCTCGGCGCGCGCACCGACCGTTACGGCGACTTCCTCGACGTCTGCGCGGCAATCACCGGGCGGGCGCCGTACGCCGGGTTACAGACGCCGGAGGCACGCCGCGGCACGGTTGCGTTCGACTGCCGGCCGCTCGGCGACTTCCTGCACCACGAGCTGGCGTATCCGTTGCTCGGGCACTACATCGGCTCGATCGTCGGCGCCGAAATCCCTGTGCTGGTAGGGATTCCGGCCGAGGTGACCGAGGACGACCTGAAGGCCTTCGGTGCGGCGGCTGCATCGGCCGGGGGAGTCGCCCTGTTCCACGTCGTCGGCGTCACTCCGGAGGCGCCGACTGCACCGGAGCTGCCGACGCACGTCGTGGACGCAGCACAGCTGCAACGGGTCCGGCAGGAGTTGTCGGCCGCCGTCACGGAGCTTGACGCAGTGAGCATCGGTACGCCGCACGCGTCGTACGCCGAATGTCTCGCACTCGCCGACCTGCTGACCGGACCGAGGCTGCAGCTCCCGTTCTATCTCTCCACCGCGCGCGCAACGCGGGACCGCCTCAAGCAGGACGGCGTACTGGACACGCTGGAGGACGCCGGCGTCACGGTCGTCGTCGACACCTGCACCTACGTGACGGCGATCCTCAAGCCTGACTGGAAGCATGTGATGACGAACTCGGGCAAATGGGCGCACTACGCGCCCGGCAACATCAACGTCGCCGCGGTCCTCGGTTCGCTCGAGGAATGTGTCGCGTCCGCCCGGGCCGGCCGCGTGGTGCTCGACGCATGATCATCCACGGCCGCACGCTGCATCCCGGGCACGCCACGGGTACGCCGATCCGCCTGACCGCGCCGTTGTCCTTCTGGGGCGGTACGGACGAGCACGGGCGAATCGTCGACGCGCATCATCCGCAATGCGGCGCGATCCTCACTGGACGGATCCTGCTGATGGAGTCAGGACGCGGATCGAGTTCCGCGTCCAGCGTGCTGGCCGAGCAGATCCGCGCGCGGACCGCTCCGGCGGCGATCGTCCTGTCCCGCCCCGACACGATCATCCCGCTTGGTGCGCTCGTCGCGGCCGAGCTGTACGGCCTCGATCTCCCGGTCGTGATCGCGCCGTACGACGCCGTACCGGACGGCGCCCTACTCGAGATCACCGCCACGCCGGACCAGGCTTCGATCCGTTGGTGATCGCATCACCACAGCGGACGAAGACGCTCACCATGCGCCGATCCTTCGCCCCCGGAAGGATCGGCGCCAACGGTTTAGTGATCCTCCAAAAGGACGTCCGGGCTGCTCCGCAGCTTCGACAGATTCTGGTCGGCCCGGACCAGGTACGGCGACCGATCGACGACCGCACGTGCGGTCGCGGCGCCGATGTCGAACCACAGCCCGGTCAGCTCCAGCCGGCCTTCCGCTTCGGCCCGGCGGACACTCGGGAAGCTCCTGAGATTCTCCAGCTGGACGGCGACATTGGCGACCGAGAGCTTGTCCGCCGCGGACAGTCGCAGTCCCGTCGCCGGGTCCGCGATCTCCGGCAGCACCAGCGCCCGCTGGATCGATGGCTCCAGGTGCCGCAGCCAGCTTTCCAGACCGGATCCCTCGGGTACGTCGGCCGCGAGCGCGGCGGCCGCCGCGCCGCAGGAGGAGTGCCCGCACACCACGATCGACCGCACCGCGAGCACATCGACGGCGTACTCGATCGCGGCATCGACCGAGCTACTGTTCGAGCCTTTCGGCGGGACGAGATTGCCGATGTTGCGGACGCAGAACTGGTCGCCCGGTCCGCTGGTGGTGATCATCGTCGGCACGATCCGCGAATCCGCGCAGGTGATGAACAGGTGCGCCGGCTGCTGCCCGTCGGCCGCGAGCTTCGCCAGCAGCGCACGGAGCGGAACGTCGTCCAGGTGCTGCGAGGCGGCGCTGCGATGAACCTCGACCGACCCGCCGCGCGCGATGTGCCCGCACCGCCAGTCCTCGATCGCCTCGTACGCCGCGTGGTCCAGGTGATCCACCGTCAGCTCGACGCGAACCGTCGCGCCGACGGGGATCGCGCGCAGCGTACGGACCAGTGACGCGACGCCGAGGAACACCAGCGCGCCGCGGATCCGGACCATCCACACACCGTCCGCTTCGGACGCGGTGACGGTCGCGCGCGCCAACCGGTAGAGCACCCGGGCCACTGCGAGGACCAGTCCGACGAGCACACCCTCGGCCAGCCCGAGTAGGCCGACACCGACCGCGGTCACGACGTACACGAGCAGCTCGTCGTGCCGGTGCAACGTGCGGATGTGTGCCAATTGGACCAAGCGCAGGCCGGTGACGAGCAGGACGCCGGCCAGCGCTGCCATCGGGATCAGTTCCAGCATCGATCCGGCGGCGAGCACGAACGCGGCGATCCACAGACCGTGCAGGATCCCGGACGCGCGGGTACGAGCGCCGGCCGCGACATTGATCGACGAGCGCACGATTACGCCGGTCACCGGCATCCCGCCGAGGGCTCCGGACACCGCGTTCGCAGCGCCCTGGCCGATCAGCTCGCGATCGAGATTGCTGCGTTTGCCGCTGTGCAGCTTGTCGACGGCAACGGCCGACAGCAACGACTCGACGCTGGCGACGAGCGCGACGGTCAGCACGGCGGTGATGATCTCGACCGGCGGACCATCGGGCACGGCCGGCAGGATCAGGCTGTGCAACGGGTTGTCCGGCAGATCGACCCGGGCGACGTCGGGCATGACCACGGCGGCGATCGCGGTGACGGCGACGACCGCGACCAGTGGCGCCGGAATCACTTTCACCGTGGGGATGCGCGGCCAGGCGAGGACGATCGCGACCGTGAGTACGCCGGCGACCACCGAGTGACCGTGGTGGGTCATCAGCTGCGCGGGCAGCGCGATCACGTTCGCGATCAACGAGCTCTGGGCCTTCCCGCCGAGCACGACGTGCAGCTGCTGGACGGCGATCGTGACGCCGATCCCGGCGAGCATGCCGTGTACCACGGCGGGGGACAGGGACAGCGCCAGGCGACCGATGCGGGTCACGCCCAGCAGGATCTGCACCAGGCCGGCCGCGCAGGTGATCGCGGCGGTGGCGGCCCAGCCGTACTGGGCGATGAGGCCCGCGACGACGACGGTCAGGCCGGCGGCCGGGCCGCTGACCTGCAGCGGCGAGCCGCCGAGCGCGCCGGCCACGACACCACCGACGACCGCGGCGACCAGGCCGGCGATCAGCGGGGCGCCGGAGGCGGCGGCGATCCCCAGGGAGAGCGGTACTGCGATCAGGAAGACCACCAGCGAGGCCGGTAGGTCGTGGTGGAGAATGGATCTCCAGGAAAGGCGTTCACCGCGCGGCCATGGGGAGTCCGGCGGTGGGGAATGGGAAGTGGTCGGCACGGGTCCTCCGGCGTCGGTGCTCAGGGCAACTGCTCGAACATCAGGCGTCGAAACTCAGAGTGTCGATCTGGTTACCCATCGTACTGATCGACGCAAGGCCGGAACAGCGAATCTCAGGAATTCGTTGCCTAGCACATCGAACTGACGAGGAGAAGTGAGTGGACCTGCAACTCTCGGGCAAGAAGGCCGTGGTCACCGGTGCCAGCAAAGGGATCGGGCTGGCGTGCGCCGAGGCCCTGGTCCGCGAGGGTGCCGAGGTCGTCGGCATCTCGCGGGACGCCGGCAACCTGGCGAAGGCCCAGGAGGAGCTGGCCGCCAAGGGGCTGAGCTTCCGGGTGGAGGCGGTCGATCTCACCGACGCCGACGCGACGCGAGCCGCTTTCGAGCGCATCGGCGTACCGGACATCCTGATCAACTGCGCGGGCGCTGCCCGGCGGACCCCGGTCGACGAGCTCGACAGTACGGCGCTGCATGCGGCGATGGAGGCGAAGTACTTCACCTACATGCACGCGACCGAGTCCGTGATCCGCGGGATGGCCGAGCGGGGCGGCGGCGCCGTGGTGAACGTGGTCGGCCAGGGCGGCCGCTCGGCGAACCCGCTGCACATCGGCGGCGGCGCGGCGAACGCGGCGCTGATGCTGGCGTCGGTCGGCTACGCGAAGGCGTACGCGGGCCAGGGCGTCCGCGTCAACGTGATCAACCCCGGCACCACCCGGACCGGCCGTGTCGACGAAGGACTCGAGGCCGCCGTCCGTGCGACCGGCCGGCCGAAGGCGGAACTGCTCGCCGACCTGACCAACGAGATCCCGATGGGTCGCGTGGGTGAGCCCGCCGAGGTCGCCGACGTCGCGGTCTTCCTCGCCTCACCCCGCGCCAGCTACGTCACCGCCTCGATCATCACCATGGACGGCGCGACGACCGCAGGGATCTGATGCTCACGATCGGCGAGCTCGCGTCCCGCGTCGGTGTCGCCGCTCACGTCCTGCGGCACTGGGAGGACGAGGGCCTGCTGACACCGACGCGCGTGGCTGGCCGCCGACGGTACGACGAGACGCAGGTCGCGCGCGTGGTGATGATCCAGCGGTCGAAGGTGGCGGGTCTGAGTCTCGCGCAGATCCGCCGCATGTTCGACGCGCCGGACGGTGCCGAGCGCCGCGCCGTACTGAGCGAACAGGACGCCCTGCTGGACGAGCAGATCCAGCAGGCTCAGCAGTCCAAGCTGCTGATCTCGCACGCGCTGAACTGCTCCGAACCGGACTTCACGACTTGTCCACATTTCCGTCGGTTGGTCGCCGACCTGGATTCGAGAACGGGGTGACCGGGCGCTCCTGCAGGACGCCGTCGATCATGAGGTCGACGTTCTCGTTGTAAAACGCGACGTGGCCCGCGATCGGCAGCAGGGTCGCGGTCGGGAAGTCGTACGACCACGCGATGTCGGGGACGGACGGAAACGACCAGTACGCCGACGTCCGGCCCTTGTACGGACAGGCGGTGACCGTGTCGCTCGGCGTCAGGTGCTCCAACCGTACGGCGGTCTTCGGGAAGTAGTACCGCGGCGGCAACCCGGTTTCGAAAACGATGACCGTCGACGACGAGTCGGCCAGCGGCACGCCGTCGACCGCGACCTGGATGTGCCGCGTGGACTTGATCGCGTCGACCCGGGAGTACGGGTTCCTCGGGTGGACGAAGACCTCCTCGTCCTCCTCGAACCAGCTGTCGAGCGCATCCCACTGGAAACGCACACGGTCCTTGGTGACACCCTCGTCGTACACCCAGGCGCTTCCGGAGCCCGCGGTGTGTACGCGCGCGACCCCGTGTGCGAACTCCCTGGTCTCGCCGGTGTCGGTCAATACGCCGTCGGCGACGTCCTCAAGCGGGATGTAGTACTGCGGGTAGGGCGGGAATTCCCAGAAGTAGATCGCGTTCGTCGTGTCCAGCACGACGCGATCGTCGAGTACCGCACGAATTCGCCGCGGAACCGGCGCAGTACCGCCGGGCGGGATCAGAGGATCGGGATAGCCGCTCATACTCCCAGTTAAGCGTGGGCCCGACCGTCGTACGCGACCAGTACGGCGACCACGCGCTCCGCCGTGGAGCCCAGGGCGACCGCACCGGGCCGCAAGGTTGGTCGACGCAGGTCGAGACGTGATCAGCTGAACGCGTACGGCAGGGAGGTTGGTCGCCAGGGGGTGGCGCCGCCGCCGTCGCCGGTGCTGCTGCTGGTGCTGGTGCTGGTGCTGGTGCTGGTGCTGGTGCCTTTGCCGGTGCCGCGATCGAACGCCTCGGCGGCAAACCCGTCTGAGGCTGGGTGGGGCGACTCGCTTACGTGCGTACTGCTCCACCTGGGCCTGGAGATCGTGATGCATCCGCGGCGACCCGTAGGTGCGTTGGGAGCCATCCCGGATCGCGGCGGTCCTGCCGGTCAGCTCGGCGTCGCGCTGCTCACGCTGGCCGACTGCTCACGCTGGCCCACTGCCCACGCTGGCCCACTGCGCTGGCTGGCCCACTGCCCACGCTGGCCCACTGCCCGGGCTGGCGCGCTTGATCTGCACATCCCCACCCAACCGGCGGTTCGCCTGCCGTAACTGCGCGAGCTCGCCTTTCGCGCTGGTGGTCAACCCGTCGTCGGTGCCGTTCATGTAGAAGTCGCCAACTGGGACGGCGCGAGTCCGGTTGCCGGCGTCGCGTTCGGCGTCGCGCAGCCAATCCCCGACTGCGGTCTCGATCAGATCGAAGTCCTCCGCGACCTGCTCCACCGATTGCCACGCTGACACAGCTCAACGATCTCGGCCTTGAACTCAGCCGTGAACGACCACGAGGCCGCAGCTTCTCCTTGCCTCTGGATTCCATCGCAAACGTCCTTCCGGAGCCTCAGCTCGTGACCCCGGATGTCCGTCAAACGGGTCCGTACAGCGACTGACGCGCCTTGCGGCCGTGCTCGTCGGGTTCGTAGCACGTTGCCAGCATCTCGGTCACTGCCAGCTCCCACAGGGCCCGCCTCGATGGGCCGTTGAGCACCTAGGGGTAACAGGTCCTCGGGGCGAACGGGCAGCCGTGCGCACTTAGCGCACGCAGACCGGAGCGACCCCGAACCGAGCCTTGTACTCGGCCCCGAGACCGGTAACAAACCGGTAGATCACCGCAGGCGCGGTCGCTCTCCCGCACGAAGAATCTCGCCGCCATCAAGATCTCGATGGACTGCTCCGGCTCGGCGTCCTTCCGCATCAACTCCCGGATCTCCCGCGCTTGCGCCGACCTCATCCCCTCGACCTCACGGGCCTCACCGGCTCCACTGCGGCGTGGCGAACCACCGGCTCCACTGCGGCGTGGCGAACCCACCGGCTCCACTGCGGCGTGGCGAACCACCGGCTCCACTGCGGCGTGGCGAACCCACCGGCTCCACTGCGGCGTGGCGAACCCACCGGCTCCACTGCGGCGTGGCGAACCCACCGACGTAGCGTCTCCGGCGTCATCCCGAGCCGGGGCCGCGACCGTACGGATCGCCTCTCACTCACTGGCGTAACCACCACGGTGCCCGGTCACGGACCGCATCGCCTTGGCCCCGGTCTGCTTGTCGTACTTCCCCGGCATGACTGCCGCGTCTCCGACGAAGGAGGTGCGCCAAGCCCGGGGTGGTTCAAACGGATCCGGCCACCGTAGAGGTGCTTCGCCGTACCTGGGCGTGGCGATGCCGGGGCGGACGCATCTGCAACGCGCGCAGCCTGTGCTGCTGTCGCACCACCTACTCCGATCAGAAAGGTGGTGGGGTGCCGGATTGTGGGGTGCTGGTGTGTGGGGTGATGGGGCCGCGGGCGGGTGGGACGGTGGTGTAGCGGTGGCCGGTGGGTGTGGTG
>NZ_JBEZFT010000071.1:0-36855 GCF_040649595.1 Kribbella sp. NPDC048915
TCCACCCACAGACCAAAATCCGTGGACGGGGTTAATGCATTTCGGCATTGACTTTCGGCACGCTGTTGAGTTCTCAAGAATCGGACGCACACCGCAGCTTGACCTTGCGGTCAGGCTCCCGGGGCAACCTGCACTACTTTACCGGAGCAGATCCATCGAGTCAAGTCCCGATTTTCTGTCCCGCCACCCGCATCCAAGCTACCGCCCCGAGTCAGACAACCCGGTTCGGCTCAGCTAGCCTTGGGGGGTTCGGAGCGACCGGCCGCTTTCGCGTCCCGCGCCTCGCTCCAACAAGAAGAACATTACGTGGCTGTCGGGTGAAGGGTCAAATCGGCGGTCGGTGCGCTGAATCACAGGCCTGCAATTTGCCTTCGGCAACCCCGATGTGGGAGTGGAACCACCCCCACAGCCGGGGTCACTCAGCCCTGTGCCGCTGACGTCAGAACACCTGCGAACGAACGCTTTCCACGCCGCAGCACCAGCACGCCACCGGGCAACAGGTCCTCCGCGGCCGGCACGTACTCGGCGTCCTTCACCTTCTCGTTGTTCAGGTACGCCCCGCCCTCGGCAACGGTCCGGCGCGCGGCCGACTTGCTGGCCACCAGACCGGACTTCACCAGCAGGTCCGCGTACGTCGGCATCGGCTCGCCGGCGCCCAGCTCGACATGCGGTGCCTCGCGGAGTGCCGCCACGAGAGTCGCACCGTCCAGCGACGCCAACTCCCCCTGGCCGAACAGTGCCTTGGAAGCCTCCTGCACGCGCCGCGTCTCCTCAGCACCGTGCACCAGCGTGGTCACGTCCTCCGCGAGCACGCGTTGCGCCTCACGGGCCTGTGGCCGTTCTGCCGTCGCCTGCTCGAGCGCGGCGATCTCCTCCGCCGTACGGAACGTGTAGAACCGTACGAGCTGCATCACGTCCCGGTCGTCGCTGTTGAACCAGAACTGGTAGAACGCGTACGGCGTGGTCAGCTCCCGGTCCAGCCAGACCGTCCCCGACTCCGTCTTCCCGAACTTCGTCCCGTCGGCCTTGGTCACCAGCGGCGTCGCCAGTGCGTGCGCCTTGCCGCCCTCGGTACGCCGGATCAGTTCGACACCGGCGGTCAGGTTGCCCCACTGGTCGCTACCGCCGGTCTGCAGTGTGCAGTTGTGCCGGCGGTACAGCTCCAGGAAGTCCAGCGACTGCAGCAGCACGTAGCTGAACTCCGTGTAGCTGATCCCCTGCTCCAGCCGCGCCTTCACCACCTCGCGGCCGAGCATCCGGTTCACCGGGAAGTGCTTCCCGATGTCGCGGAGGAAGTCGAGCGTGTTGAGGTCCTTGGTCCAGTCGTAGTTGTTGACGATCCGGGCCGGGTTGGGCAGCGCCGGGTCGAAGTCGACGAACTTCTCCACCTGGACGCGGACCTTCTCCACCCACTCGTGGACGACGTCCTTCGGGTTCAGCACCCGCTCCGACGTCTCCTTCGGGTCACCGATCAGGCCGGTGGCGCCGCCGACGAGGCCGATCGGGTTGTGGCCGGCCAGCTGCAGCCGCCGCAGCGTCAGCAGTTGCAGCAGGTTGCCCATGTGCAGGCTCGGCGCGGTGGGGTCGAAGCCGACATACGAGGTGATCGGTCCCGCCGCCATCGAGGCCCTGAGGGCGTCCGGATCGGTGGAGTGGGCGATCAGGCCACGGCTCTCCAGGTCGTCAAGCACCTGAGTGCGGCGTTCGGTCACTAGTTCTCTCCTCGAGTACGTCGGTCAGTACTAGTGTCCTGTACGGCGACCTACCGCGACTCAGGTGGTCTCGGACTCAGGCGTAGCGCTTCCAGGCGCACTGCCCTCCGGGGCAGTGGTGTCCGGCCGCGTCAGCACCGACCGGAGCTGCGGACGCAGCGCGTGGCCGTCCGGCCCTTGCACCGTGACCGCCGTCGGCCGGTCCGGGTCATGCGCACCAGGGTCCGCGTTCGGGACCGGCAGACCGTGTGACAGCACCTGCTCGGCCGGCGTCAGCTGGCGGATGCCGATGGCGAGCACCTGGTCCGGGTGCGTCTGCGCGAAGTCGCCATACAGCTGGGGGTCGTGCTGGCCGTCGTCACCGATCAGCACCCAGCGCACCTTGGGGAACTCGCGGGCCAGCCGGCGCAGCGCGGTCCGCTTGTGCTCCTGGCCGCTCCGGAACCAGCCGGTGTTCGTCGGCCCCCAGTCCGTCATCAGCAGCGGCCCCGGCGGGTACCCGTGGCGGGCGAGGAACCGGGTGAGCGTCGGCGCGGTGTTCCACGCGCCGGTGGACAGGTAGAAGATCGGCGCACCGGGGTGGTCCGCCAGCAGCTCGGCGTACAGCTCGGCCATGCCCGGTACGACGCGGCGCGCCTGCTCGTCGCGGACGAACGTGTTCCAGGCCGCGATCAACGGCCGCGGAAGCATCGTCAGGATCACCGTGTCGTCGATGTCGCTGACGAGTCCGAACGTCGCGTCCGGATCCGGAACGAAGATCCGGGCCCGTGCCTGCCGGTCGCCGCGCACGCCGAGGACGATCTCGTGCCACCCCGGCGGCAGCACCACCGGCACGGTCAGGTCGATGAAGCCGCCGCGATCGGTGGCCGTCTCGAACGTCTCCCCGTTCACCGTGACCGTCACCGGCACCTTGGTCGCCGGCGCGGTCACGAACACCCGCCAGCCGCGCACCACCTGGTCCTCGTCGTACCGCGGCTGGTTGCGCGGATCACGGCCGAGGACCACGCGCGCGAGCACCCGGACGAACTCGGTGTTGCCGTAGCCGACCTGCGGGATGATCCGCTCCTGCCAGCCGCGCCGCCGCAGCACTGCCTGCAGCCCGGCGTTGAACCAGTCCTCGAGCCGGGAGGAGTAGTGCGGTCGGGCCATATCTGAAACCTACCCGCCGCACGGGCCGCCAGTCGTCCTGCCTCGCGGTGCCCGCGAACCTTTCACCTGTCTTTCACCACCACCGGGCGGCTGAGCCTCGAACTGTCCGTGCCGTCCCCTACCGTCTTCCCATGACCGCCATCGGAATGTGCTTCCCGCGTACCTACCCGGCCGCGCTCGTCACCGACGTGGCCCGCCGGCTCGACCGCGGCGGGGCGGACGAGCTGTGGATCATCGAGGACTGCTTCTTCACTGCCGGTCCGTCGCTGGTGTCGGCCGCACTGACGTCGACCGAGCGGCTGACGGTGGGGCTCGGGATCGTGCCCGCGGTCGCGCGCACCGCGGCGGTGACCGCGATGGAGTTCGCGACGCTGGATGCGCTCGGGCCGGGCCGGTTCCTGCCGGGGATCGGTCACGGCGTGCAGTCGTGGATGGGGCAGATGGGCGTCCGCCCGAAGTCGCCGCTGACCGCCCTGGAAGAGGTGGCGACCACCGTCACCAGGCTGTTGTCGGGCGAGGAGGTCAGCTTCGAGGGGCAGACCGTGTACCTCGACAAGGTGAAACTGGATGCGCCGCCCGCCGAGGTCCCGCCGATCCTGCTCGGCGTGCAGGGCCCGAAGTCGATGGCGCTCGCCGGCCGCGTTGCCGGTGGTGTCGTGCTGGCAGAGCCCGCGACCGCGGCGTACGTCCGTCAGTCGCTGGAGTACGCCGGATCGCCCGACGGGTTCGTGATGGCGGTATTCACCTCGTTGTGCATCCGCGACGACCGCAAGGCGGCGTACGAGTGGACCGCGCCGTGGCTCGGCACACGCATCGCGGACCGGGCGCCGCAGTTGACCGCTCTGCCGTTCTTCGACGAGTTGGCCAAGCTGTACGACGCATCGGGCGCGGACGGCCTCGTGGGGATGCCGCCGGAGTGGTGGACCGCGATCGGAGCGATCGGGACGATCGACGACGCCGCCGAGCACATCGCGCAGTTGGAAGCGGCCGGCGTGCACCACATCGGGCTGTTCCCGGATCCGGAGGTCGAGCACGGCCTGCCGCAGCTGGACCACGTCCTCACCCTGGCCAACCGCTGAGAACTGGCCAACCGCTGAGGACCTTGCCGACCGCTGACAACCCGGCCAACCGCTGAGCACCTGACCGGCCGACCGCTGCAGAGCTAGGAGCGCTTCTTCGGGACGTGCGGGCGGTACGGCGAGACGGTCGGGTCGTTCGGGATCCAGAAGCGCCAGGGGCGGTCGGCAGCCTCACGGAGGCCGACGCGTGGACCGGTCGACGGTTCGCCGTCGAAGCCGGGGCCGTCGAGCAGTTGGATCGGCGAGTTCTTGGCCAGCAGGTCGGCGCCGTTGCCCTCGCGCCCGATACCGAGGGCTACGCACAACCGCGCCGGGCCGCGCGCCAGGTCGCGATCCGGATTCGCCGCCGGCCGCTTGGCCACCGGCCCAGGCCGCACTCCGCGCAATCCTGGCCGAGCACCGTTGACCGCAGCCGAGGTCTGATTGAAGACGGTCCGCGCGGCCGGTTCCACGCCACGCCGCGACCGCGCCAACTCGATACCCTCGATGACCTCGCCCGCCCGCAACAGCACGGCCGACGGCTTACCGGCGGGCCCGACGACGACGTTCATACAGAAGTGCATCCCGTAGGTGAAGTACACGTACAAGAACCCGGGCGGTCCGAACATCACCGCATTCCGCGGCGTCTCCCCCCGATACGCATGCGAGCCGGGATCGTTCGGGCCGTCGTACGCCTCGACCTCGGTGAGGCGCACCGCCACAGTCCCCGATTCTGTGGTACTGCGCAGCACCATCCCCAGCAACTGCGGGGCCACCTCCACCACGGGACCCGCCAGCTGAGTACGACGCATGCACAGCACCCTAATCACGCAAGACGAGCGGCGTGCGCCTCCACCCGTCCTTGCAGCTCGGCCAACTGCTCCGCGACCCGGTCCCGCGCCGTACCGCCACGCGTGTTCCGCGAGGCCAGCGAACCCTCGACGGTCAGCACGCTGCGGACCGCGGGAGTGAGCTGCGGCGAGATCGCGGCCAGATCCGAGTCGCTCAGGTCCCACAGCTCGATTCCGCGCTTCTCGCACTCCTGCACACACGCCCCGGCGAGTTCGTGCGCGACCCGGAACGGCACTTTCTCGCGGACCAGCCACTCCGCGATGTCGGTCGCCAGCGAGAACCCCTGCGGCGCCAGCTCCTCCAGCCGCTCGGTGTTGAAGCGCAGCGTCCGGACCATCCCGGTGAACGCGGGCAGCAGCACCTCGAGGGTGTCGATGGAGTCGAAGACCGGCTCCTTGTCCTCCTGCAGGTCCCGGTTGTACGCGAGTGGCTGCGCCTTCAGCGTCGCCAGCAGGCCGCTCAGGTTGCCGATCAGCCGGCCGGCCTTGCCGCGGGCGAGCTCCGCGATGTCCGGGTTCTTCTTCTGCGGCATGATGCTCGACCCGGTCGAGAACGCGTCGTCGAGCTCGACGAAGCCGAACTCCTTGGTCGCCCAGACGATGACTTCCTCGGCCTGCCGGGACAGGTCGACACCGATCTGCGCGGTGACGAACGCGAACTCCGCCACGAAGTCCCGCGACGACGTCCCGTCGATCGAGTTCGCCGACGAGTTCGTGAACCCGAGTTCCTGCGCGACGAACACCGGGTCCAGGCCCAGCGAACTGCCCGCCAACGCACCTGAGCCGTACGGCGAGTCCGCGGCGACGCGGGCGTCCCAGTCGGCCAGCCGATCGAGGTCCCGGATCAGCGGCCAGGCGTGCGCAAGCAGGTGATGCGACAACAGCACCGGCTGCGCGTGCTGCAGATGCGTCCGCCCGGGCATCGCCACGCCGAGGTGCCGCGAGGCCTGCTCGGCGAGCACCTGAACCTGCTCCAGCACGAGCCGGCCGATGATCCGGCCGTGGTCGCGCAGGAAGCTCTTGAACAGCGTCGCGACCTGGTCGTTCCGCGAGCGCCCCGCACGCAGCCGCCCGCCGAGCTCCGGACCGAGGCGCTCCAGCAGGCCGCGCTCCAGCGCGGTGTGGACGTCCTCGTCCTCCTCGGCCGGAACGAAGGCTCCGGACAGGACGTCGGCCAGCAGGTCGTCGAGCCCGTCCAGCATCCCGGCCAGGTCCTCGTCGGTCAGCAGCCCGGCCCGGTGCAGCACCTTGGCGTGGGCCTTGGACCCGGCGATGTCGTACGGCGCGAGCCGCCAGTCGAACTGGGTCGACTTGCTCAACGCCGCCAGCGCATCCGCGGGCCCGCCGGCGAACCGTCCGCCCCAGAGGGCGGCGCTTTCTCCACTGCTCACAAGACTTCCTCTACTTCGGTTCGCGGGCCGCGAGGGACAGGAAACGGGCGGCCAGGTCGGGGCCGCCGGTGGGGTTGCGGGAGACGACCATGACGGTGTCGTCGCCGGCGATGGTGCCGAGAACGTCGTCCAGCCCCACGTGGTCGATCGCCGACGCAAAGTACTGGGCCGCTCCCGGCGGGGTTCGCAGGATCACCAGGTTCGCGCTGCCCTCGGCCGACACCAGCAGCTCCGACGCGACCCGGGCCAGTCGCGCCTCGAACGCGGCCGCCTCACCGGCACGCGGCGTGCGGTCACCACCTTCGCCCGGTACGGCGTACACGAGCTGGCCGGACGAGTCGCGGACCTTCACCGCACCGATCTCGACGAGGTCCCGCGACAGCGTCGCCTGCCCGACGACCAGCCCGGACGCGGCGAGCAGCTCGGCCAGCTCGGTCTGCGACCGCACCGGCTGCCGTCCGAGCAACTCCACAATCCGCTGCTGCCGCGCGGTCTTGGTCGTCGGTACGGCGACACTCATTCACGTCCTCGCTTCACTCCGGGCGCGGATGAGGCACGAAGCGCTCTGTGCTGAATGATGAACTCGCTCCGCTCGTTCATGCCTCGAAACTCCTTGCCAACAGCCACGACAGCAGCGCCTTCTGCGCGTGCAGCCGGTTCTCTGCCTCGTCCCAGACGACCGACTGCGGTCCGTCGATGACGGCCGCCTCGATCTCCTTGCCACGATAGGCGGGCAGGCAGTGCAACACGATCGCATCCGGGTTCGCCTTGCCGAGGAGTTCCTGCGTGACGGCGTACGGGACGAACGGCGCCTCCCGGTCGGCCGCCTCGGCCTCCTGCCCCATCGACACCCAGGTGTCGGTGGCGACGACGTCCGCACCGTCGACGGCGGCGACCGGGTCCTCGCTCCATGCGACCGAGCCGCCGGTCTGCTCGGCGATGGCGGCCGCGCGGACGAGGATCTCCGGATCGGGCTGGTAGTCGGCCGGGGAGCCGATCACGACATGCATGCCGGCGGTCGCGCCGCCCAGCAGGTACGAGTGCGCCATGTTGTTGGCGCCGTCGCCCAGGTACACCAGCTTCAGACCGGCCGTGGCGCCCTTGTGCTGCCGGACGGTCTGCAGGTCGGCCAGGATCTGGCACGGGTGGTACTCGTCGGTGAGCGCGTTGATCACCGGTACCTGCGACGCGCCGGCCATCTCCTCGATCCGCGCCTGGCCGGACGTCCGCCAGACGATCGCCGCGACCTGCCGGTCCAGGACCCGCGCGGTGTCGGCGATCGGCTCACCGCGACCGAGCTGCGACGTCTGCGCGTCGATGATCAGCGGTACGCCGCCCAGCTCGGAGATCCCGACCGCGAACGAGATCCGCGTCCGCGTCGACGACTTGTCGAAGATCACCGCGACGGTCTTCGGGCCCGCGAGTGGCTGGTGCCCGTGCCGGTCCCCCGCCAACTGTGCGGCCAGCGTGAGCACCTCGTCCTGCTCGACCGGCGACAGGTCGTCGTCCTTCAGGAAGTGCTTGACGCTCATGGGACCTCCACTCTGTCGAGCAGGCCCGGGAGGGCCGCGACGAAGCTGTCGGCATCAGCCTTGCTGAGGATGTACGGCGGTGCGAGCCGCAACGCGTCCGGCACCGGGTTGTTGATCACGAAGCCGGCGTCCAGCGCCAGCGCCGTCACCTGGTCGGACACCGGCGCGGTCAGCTGGATCGCGAGCAGCAGCCCGCGACCGCGGACACCCGCGATCAGCGGGTGGTCGAGCGCGATCACCGAGGAGGCGAGGTGGTTGCCGACAGCATTCACCTGCGCGAGCAGGCCGTCCCGCTCGATCACGGTCAGCACCGCGAGTCCGGCGATCGCCGCGACCGGGTTCCCGCCGAAGGTGGTCCCGTGGTTCCCTGGCTGCAGCAGGTCGGCGGCCGCGCCGAGACCGATGCAGGCGCCGATCGGGATCCCGGCACCGAGGCCCTTGGCCACCGTCACCAGATCGGGCGTGATGCCTTCGGGATCGTGCGCGAACCAGGTCCCGGTCCGCCCGATGCCGGTCTGGATCTCGTCGATCCACAGCAGCGCGCCGCGCTCGGACGTGATCTGCCGCGCGGCCTGCAGGTACCCGGCCGGCGGCACGACGACGCCGTTCTCACCCTGGATCGGCTCCAGCACGACGGCCGCGGTCCGATCGTCGACCGCGGCGGCCAGCGCCGCCACGTCGCCGTACGGGACGAACTCGACGTCGCCCGGGAGCGGCGCGAACGCCTCCCGGTAGGCCGGCTTCCAGGTCACCGCGAGCGCGCCCATCGACCGCCCGTGGAAGGCGCCGACGGTGGAGACGATCTTGGTCCGTCCGGTGCGCCGGGTGATCTTGAACGCGGCCTCGTTCGCCTCGGTGCCGGAGTTCGTGAAGAACACCTTGCCCGGGGCGTCGAACAACCCGAGCAGCTTCTCGGCGAGCGCGATCTGCGGCGCGGAGGCGAAGAAGTTCGAGACATGCCCGAGGGTGGCGAGCTGCGAGGTCACCGCGGACACCACGAACGGGTGTGCGTGACCGAGGCAGTTCACCGCGAGCCCGCCGAGCAGATCGAGGTACTTGTTGCCGTCGGCATCCCACAGGTACGCACCCTCACCGCGCACCAGCACCCGCTTCGGCGCGCCGAAGGTGTTCATCAGCGCGCCGGCGTACCGCTCGCTCAGCGCCGCCTGCGTGCCGTCGATGGTCAGCAGCTCTGTCACTCGGACACCATCCTTGTGGTCATCGGGCCCCCCGGTGTGGACTGAGGAGCGCAGGGGGCGAAGCGACCGGTGCGACCAGGACCGGGAGTTCAAGCCCGATGCCCCACCGCGACGGAGTCGTGGCATTCAGCACGGGATCACCTGGGTTCCGGAGCCGGCGTCGGTGAAGATTTCGAGGAGCAGCGAGTGCGGGACGCGGCCGTCGATGACGGTGGCGCGGGACACGCCGGACTCGACCGCACGCAGGCAGGCTTCCATCTTGGGCACCATGCCGGACGCGAGCGACGGCAGCAACTCCGCGAGCTCCGCGGTGGTGATCTGGGTGATGATCTCGTCGCTGTCCGGCCAGTTCCGGTACAGCCCCGCGACGTCGGTCAGGACGACGAGTTTCTCCGCCCCGAGCGCCGTCGCCAGCGCGGCCGCCGCGGTGTCGGCGTTCACGTTGTGCGCCTGTCCGTCCTCGTCCGGGGCGATCGTCGACACCACCGGGATCCGGCCCGCGTCGATCAGGTCGACCACCGCCTCCGGCCGGACCTCGACCACGTCGCCGACGAGTCCGATGTCGACCTGTTCGCCGTCGACCAGCGCGGTCCGGCGTTCCGCGGTGAACAGGCCGGCGTCCTCACCGGACATCCCGACGGCGAACGGGCCGTGCGCGTTCAGCAGCCCGACGAGTTCCCGGCCGACCTTGCCGACCAGCACCATGCCGACGACGTCCATCGCCTCGGGCGTGGTCACCCGCAGCCCGCCGCGGAACTCACTGTCGATGCCGAGCCGGCCGAGCATTTCGCTGATCTGCGGTCCGCCGCCGTGCACCACGACGACCCGCACCCCGGCGTACCGGAGGAACACGATGTCCTCGGCGAACGCGCGTTTGAGCTTCTCGTCGACCATCGCGTTGCCGCCGTACTTCACCACGACGGTCTTGCCGTGGAACTCCTTCAGCCAGGGCAGCGCCTCGGTCAGTACGGCGGCCTTCTCGACCGCTTCCTCGTACCTCATGACGAGTACGCCGAGTTCTCTTCGACGTAGGCGTGCGACAGGTCCGTGGTGAGGACGGTCGCGGACGCCGGACCCGCGTGCAGGTCGATCAGCACGTCGATGTCGCGGCCGCTGAGGTCCGCCTCGGACCGGTCGACGCCCTTGCCGCCGGCGACGCAGATCGCGGCGCCGTTCAGCGTGATGTCGAGCAGCGCCGGGTCGAACGCGGTGGGCGCGTTGCCGACCGCCATCGCGATCCGGCCCCAGTTCGGGTCGGAGGCGAAGAACGCGGTCTTGCACAGGTTGTCCTCGGCAACGATCTTGGCGGCGGCGAGCGCCTCCTCCTCGGTCGCCGCGCCCTGCACCGTGATGCTCACGTGCTTGGTGACGCCCTCGGCGTCGGCCTGCAACTGCTTCACCAGGTCAGCAGCCAAGGTTGTGAGCGCGGCCTCGAACGCCTCGGGCGTGACCGTGACACCGGACGCACCCGAGCTGAGCAGCAGGACCGTGTCGTTGGTCGACGTTCCCCCGTCGACGTCGAGCCGGTTGAAGGTCTTGCCGACCGCGTTCCGCAGCGCGTGGTCGAGGTGCGGCTGGTCGAGGACGGCGTCGGTGGTGATCACGCTCAGCATCGTGGCCATGTTCGGCGCACACATGCCGGCGCCCTTCGCGAAGCCGCCGATGGTCCACCCGTCCGGATGCGTCAGCGCGGCCTGCTTCGGCACGTTGTCGGTGGTCATCACCGCGGTCGCCGCCGCCAGCCCCGCGGCCGCGTCGTCACCCAGCGCGGCGACAGCGGTGTCGATGCCCGGGATCAGCTTGTCCATCGGGAGCCGCTCGCCGATCAGGCCGGTCGAGCAGACCGCGATCTCTGCCGCGCCGACGTCGAGCACCGCAGCCAGCTTCTCCGCGGTCTTGTGGGTGTCCTGGAAGCCTTCCGGTCCGGTGCAGGCGTTCGCGCCGCCGGAGTTCAGGACGACGGCCTTCAGCTTGCCGGCGGTCAGCACCTGCTGCGACCACAGCACCGGCGCGGCCTTCACCTTGTTCGTGGTGAAGACGCCGGCGGCGGCGTCGTGCGGTCCGTCGTTCACCACGACGGTGAGGTCCGGCGTACCGGCCGGCTTGATCCCGGCGATCACTCCGGCCGCGCGGAAGCCGGCCGGCGCGGTGACACCGGCGCTCCGATCGAGCCCAGAAGCCGGCGCGGGATCAAGCGCAGGATCAGTGGCCGGTGAGCTGTCGACGGTCACGGGGCGACTCCAACGAGAGGCAGGGCCGTGGTCTCGTCGAGACCGGTGGCCAGGTTCATGCACTGCACGGCGGCGCCGGCGGTGCCCTTGGTCAGGTTGTCCATCGCGGCCACGACGACCGCACGGCCGGTGCGCTGGTCCAATGCCAGCTGCAGCTGGACGGTGTTCGCGCCGAGGGTGGCCTGCGTCTGCGGCCACTGGCCTTCAGGCAGCAGGTGGATGAACGGCTCGTCGGCGTACGCGTCCTCGTACGCCTTCCGCAGCGCCGCGTAGTCGGTACCGTCCGCGACCGGAGCACTGCAGGTCGCGAGGATTCCGCGGGCCATCGGGGCGAGCACCGGCGTGAACGACACGCTCACCGGCCCGTCGGCGTACGGCGTGAGGTTCTGCTCGATCTCCGGGGTATGACGGTGCCCGCCGCCGACGCCGTACGCCGACGCGGACCCCATCACCTCGGCGCCGAGCAGATGCGGTTTCGGGGCCTTGCCGGCGCCCGACGTACCGCTGACGGCGACCACGACCACCTGGGTCGGGTCGACGAGCTTGCTCTGCACGGCGGGGAGCATCGCGAGCGTGGAGACGGTGGGGTAACAACCCGGGACGGCGACGCGGTTCGACCCGCGGAGCTTGTCCCGCTGGCCGGGGAGCTCGGGCAGTCCGTACGGCCATGCGCCGGCGTGCTCGCCGCCGTAGAACTCCTCCCAGGCGCCCGGGTCCGTCAGCCGGAAGTCCGCGCCGCAGTCGATCACGGTGACGTCAGCGCCGAGCTGCTCGGCGATGGCGGCGGACTGTCCGTGCGGCAGGGCCAGGAACACGACGTCGTGACCGGCGAGATTCTCCGCCGTGGTCTCGACCAGGACGCGCCCGGCCAGCGGCACCAGGTGCGGGTGGTGGGCGCCCAGCGGCGTCCCGGCGTTCCCGCCGGCGGTCAGCGCGCCGATCTCCACCTCGGGGTGGCTGCTCAGCAATCGGAGCAGCTCGCCCCCCGCATACCCACTGGCCCCGGCCACCGCTACCGTCACACTCATGTGAATGAGTATGCCATAAGCCGCATGAATATCCAACGACGGGATGCCGTCGCGGCTCTGCGATACCCCGTCGAGGTGAAGTCCATGCACCGGGCCGTCGCCGGTGTGACACAGGCCATGCCGGCCGCGATGTCACACCCGCGGGGTGCGGCGTGTCCCTGGGTCGACGACGAACACTGGAGGACGAGATGGCTCGCATCGAGATGACGTACCGGCGGACGCCCGGCATCCGGGTGATCGAGTGGCTGACGCGGCGGAAGTTCGGGAAGGTGCTGGACCCGGTGAAGGTGGCCATGCACAACCGGCGCGTCCTGGTCACGTCACTGGCGATCGAAGGGACGGCCGCGCGCTGGAACTCCCTCGCCCCGGACCTGAAGGCGCTCGCGGTGATGGTGGCCTCGGCGCGGATCGGGTGCAGCTGGTGCATGGACTTCGGCTACTGGGAGTTCCACCACCAGGGCATCGACCCCGCCAAGCTGCACGATGTACCCAGGTGGCGGGACAGCGACGTCTACACAGACCTGGAGCGCGCGGTGATGGAGTACACGGAGGCGATGACGGCGACCCCGCCGGAGGTCACCGACGAGCAGGTCGAGCGGCTGCGGCAGGACCTGAGCGACGAGCAGTTCGTCGAGCTGACCGCCTGGGTGGCACTGGAGAACTTCCGCTCCCGGGTGAACGCGGCGACCGGACTGACCAGCCAGGGCTTCAAGGAGTACTGCGAGCTGAGGCCGGTTCGGTGACCGAGGACCAGCTCGCCCGCGAATTCGCCGACCACCGGGAGGTCCTGGTCGGGGCGGCGTACCGCGTCCTCGGCAGCGTGAGCGACGCCGAGGACGTGGTGCAGGAGGCGTGGTTGCGCTGGTCCGCGATCGACCACGCCGACATCCGCGACCCGCGGGCCTACCTGATCCGCATCACCACCCGGCTCGCACTCAACCGGCTGCGCGAGCAGAAGGCCCGCCGCGAGCAGTACGTCGGCCCGTGGCTGCCCGAACCGCTCGCCACCGAGGACGACCCGGCCGAAGTGGTCGAGCTCGCGGACTCGGTCAGTATGGCGATGCTCGTGGTGCTCGAGACCCTCTCGCCGCTCGAGCGCGCGACGTTCGTCCTGCGTGAGGTGTTCGACCTGCCGTACGACGAGATCGCGGACACGCTCGGTCGCTCGGAGGCCGCCGTCCGGCAACTCGCCCATCGAGCGCGCAGTCATGTGCACGCGCGGCAGCCGCGGCATCAGGTCGACAAGCAGAGTCATACCGAACTGACGATGCGGTTCATGCAGGCCGCCGGCTCGGGCAATGTCGACCAGGTGCTCGAACTGCTCGCGCCGGACGCGGTCCTGATCAGCGACGGCGGCGGCAAGAAGCGCGCCGCGCTGCGGCCGATCCAGGGCGCGGACAAGATCGCCCGGTGGATGCTCGCGGTGGTCGAGGACAACCCCGGCTTCGAGGTCCGTGTGCTGCACCTGAACGACGACCTCGCCTTCGTGGCGTACTACGACGACGAGCCGGACACCGTCACGTTCCTGAAGACCGACGGCGACCGGATCACCGAGCTGTACCTGATCCGGAACCCGGACAAGCTCGGCACCCTGCCGCTGCTGCACGAGTTGGAGGCGTAGGATATCTGCGACCGAGTCGCAGATGGAGGCAGCGGTGAAGTATCTGGTGGCGGACCCGGAGGAGGCGCTCGATCCGGGGTTGCGGGCGGACCTGCTGGACACCTGGGTCGCGGTGACGAACGCCGGCGGCGCGGTCGGGTACGTGGCGCCCGCGCCGGTGGACCGGATCGCGGAGAATCTGGATGGTGCGCTCGGCCGGGTCGCGTCCGGGCTCGATCTGCTCGGCGTACTGCACAACGGCGAGCGGTACGTCGGGATGGGCATGCTGGTCGGCCGCGGCAGCGCACTGCAGGCGCACTGGCGCACGGTGCTGCGCGTGATGGTGCACCCGGACTGCCAAGGCACGGGCGCCGGACGGATCCTGATGGAGGGCCTGCGCGGCTCGGCCGTCGACCTCGGGCTCGAGCACCTGCAACTGACGATCCGCGACGGCCTCGGCCTGGAGAACTTCTACGGTCCGCTCGGGTACCGGGTCGTCGGCCGCCACCCGCGCGCGATCCGGGTCGCACCGGACGACTACCGCGACGAGATCATGCTCGTCCTGGATCTGTAGGCCATCACAATCGCCCGCGGTTGCTCCCCCGCGGCAGGCGATCCGCAAGCCGCGATTGTGATGGCCTGGAGATTCACTTCCGGGTGCGGGCGATGAGGACGAGGGTCGCGCCGAGCGCGACCAACAGCGTGGCCAAGGTCAGGACGATGGGCGGCAGGCCACCGGTCTCCGGGATCTCACCGCGGTTGACCGTCCGCGGTCCCTCGACGGGACCCTCCGCGGCGCCGACCGTGAACTTGACCGGCGCGGCGACCGTCGCGCCGGTCTCATCAGTGTGCTCGTAGGTCACCTTCGCGGTCCCGGTGAACGCGGCCGCCGGCCTCAGCGTGACGGTGCCGTCCACCCCGACCGTCCAGGTCCCCGAACGGTCGGTGCGCTGCTTCGCGCACCCGCCGTCCTGCGTCCGCAGGCAGACCGAGCTCGGCGTGATCGCGCCGCTGTCGTTGAGCAGCGGATTCACCGCGACCGGGTTGCCCGGCGTACCGGTCGCCGCATCGGGTTCCGCCTTGGCGAGCAGCGGTCCCGCGACCGTGATGCCGAGGAGCGCGGTGGCCGACGTACCGTTCGCGTCGGTGACCCGGTAGGACAGCGGGCGCGTGGTACCGACGAAGCCCTTCGCCGGCGTGTACTCGACGACGCCGCTGTCTACTTTGTACGTCCCCTCACCCGCCACGGTCACGGACTTCTTCTCGCGGCCGTCGGCCGGATCCCGTAGCACGACGGAGTCCGGGCGGAGCGGTGCGGACGCGTCGCCCGGCTTGTCATTGGTGAGTACGTCGACGCGGACCGCCGTACCGAACGCGGTCGTCGCAGTGTCGTCGGTGAGGACCGGACGGACCGGCACGACCGTGACGCTGATCGTGGCGCGTGCGGTGTTGTGGTTGCTGTCCTTCACCTCGTAGACGGCCGGCTTCGCGGTGCCCGTGAACGCCGCCTCCGGCGTGAACGTGACCTTGCCGTCGGCAACGGCGTACTCACCTTGACCGGGCGACGTCACCTGCCCGAGCAGCGCACCGTCTGCGCCGACGAGGAGCAGGGACGCCGGATCGAGCGTCGCACCCGGTCCCGGCTTGTCGTTGCCGAGCGGGTCGACGGTCACCGCGACGTGCTGCTTCGTCCGCGCCTCGTCCGGTACGGCGACCGGGCGGGCCTGCACCGTGACGGTCAGCGCACCGGATCCGATCGTGCCGTTGCGGTCGGCCACCCGGTACCCGACCGGGACGGTCCCGCCGACGAAGCCGTCCACAGGCGCGAACCGGATCGCACCGGACGGCTGCACGGTGAACGTCCCCTGCCCGGCCACAACCAGAGCTGGAAGCGGGTCACCGGTCACCGGATCGATCAGCCGAACGCCGCTCGCGACCAGCGGCGCGCTCGGATCGCCCGGCTTGTCGTTCGCCAGGACGTCCACCGTCACCGCGACCTCGTACGGCGTGGTGGCGACGTCGTTCGCGATCACCGGAGCGACCGGCGCCACGGTGATCGTGACCGCCGCACTCGCCAGGTTGCCGGTCGTGTCACGGACGCGGTAGGCGACCGAGGTGACACCGTGGTACGCCGGTTCCGGGTCGAACTCGACCTTCCCGGTCTTCACGGTGAACACGCCCTGCCCAGGGATCGCCACCCGCACTCCCCACGCCGCGGGGCCGAACACCTGCACCGACGTCGGATCGAGCCGCGCGCCCGTGCCCGGCTCGTCGTTCGCGAGTGGATCGACGACGACGGTCACGTTCTGCTTGGTCGTGACCGGATCCGCGACCGCCTTCGGTCCCTTGCCGACCGTGACGAGCAGCAGCCCTTCGGCGGTGGTCCCGTTGGCATCGGCGATCCGGTACGTCGTCGGCGTGGTCACGCCCTGGAACCCCTTGAGCGGCGTGAATGTGACCGCACCGCGCGCGTCCACGGCGTACGTACCTTCACCGGCGCGCGTGATCGTCTTGCCGAAATGACCCTTCGCGTCCTTCACCACCACACTCGCCGGCCGCAACGGCGCCGATGGGTCGCCCGGTTTGTCGTTCGCCGCCACCTCGACCGTGATCGCGCGTCCGTACGGCGTGATCGCCGAGTCGTCGACCGCGACCGGGTTGATCGGTGACACGGTGATCGTCAGCGTCGACGCGGCAGAGTTGTGGTCCGAGTCGGTGACCCGGTAGCCGATCGGGGTCGCCGTACCTCGGAAGCCGGGCAGCGGGTCGAACTCGATCGCTCCGCTCGGCTGCACCGTGTACGTCCCCTGGCCGTCGACCGTCACCTTCTTCGCGGTGCCGTTGAGACCGACGGAGCTCCGGACAAGCGTGGCGTCGGTGCCGGGACGGTCGTTCGACAGGACGTTCACCGTGACGGTGACGTTCTGCCGGGTTGAGGCAGTGTCCGCGATCGCGAGCGGCGGGTGGCCGACCGTGACCGTCAACCGGGCGGTCGCCGTCGTCGCGTTGCTGTCGGCAACCTGATACGTGATCGGCGAACCCGGCCCGCGGAACAGTGCGCTGGGATCGAAGCGGACGGTTCCCCCGGTCGCGGTGTAGACGCCCTCGTTCGGGATCCGCACCGATGCCTTCAACGCACCGTCGGCCGGATCAGCCAGGAGCAGACTGCCCGGGACCAGCGGCGCGGACGGGTCGCCCGGCTTGTCGTTCGCCAGCACCGGCACCGTGACGGTCTTCTCGTACGGCGTCCGCGCGACGTCGTCGGCCGCGACCGGGGTGATCGGCGTGATCGTGACAGTGATGGTGGAGCGCGCCACCTGCCCGAATTCGTCCGCGACCTGGTACGTCACCTTGGTCGCCGTACCCGTGAAGGCCGGGACCGGATCGACAGTGACCGTGCCGTCCGCGTTGACCTGGTAGTCGGCCTGGCCCGAGACCTGCACCGACGTCTTCGGCGAACCGTCAGCGGGATCAACCAACACGAGGCTGCCGAGGTCGAGCTCCGTCCCGGTGCCCGCGTTGTCGTTGGCGAGCGGCATCACCTTGAGCGGGAGGTTCTGCTTCCCGCTCGCGGTGTCCGGCGTCGCGGTCGGCGCGGGTGGTTTGGCGACCGTGACGGTCAACGTCGCCGTGGTCGTCGTACCGTTCACGTCCGCCACCCGGTACGTGACGGGTGTCGCGGCGCCGGTGAACTTCGGCAGCGGATCAACCTCGACCGTGCCCTCGGCGGTCGTCGTGTACGTCGCCTGGCCTGGCACCACCAGCGTCGCGACCGGTGCCTTGGTGGCCGGATCGATCAGCCGTACGGAGCTCGGCACCAGCGGCACCGACGGCTCGCCGGCCGAGTCGTTCGCGAGCACGCGCACACTGACATTCGTGTCGTACGGCGTACTCGCGGTGTCGTCGGTGACGTCCGGGACGACCTTGGTCACGCGCACGGTCAGCGACGACCTGCCGACCGCTTTGTTGCCGTCGGCCACTTGATAGCCCACCGCCGTCGCGGTCCCGCTGAAGGTCGGCAGCGGCTCGAAGAACACGCGTCCGTCGGGGCGCACGGAGTACTTGCCCTGCCCCGGCACCTCGAGCTCCAGCCCTGACCGGTTCGGGCTCAGCAAGCGGACAGTGGCCGGATCGAGCGCCGAGCCGGTCGGCCCGGGTTTGTCGTTCGCGAGCACCTCCACCATCACCGAGCGACCCTGCGGCGTCGCGACCGTGTCCGGGTTGGCGACCGGCGGACCCGGCGCGGCCACGGAGACGGTGAGTTCGGCGCGCGCCGCCGTACCGTTCTTGTCGAGCACTTGATAGGTCACCGGCGTACCGACACCGGTGAAGCCGTGTACCGGAGTGAACGTCACGGCCCCGGTCTTCACCAGGTACGTGCCCTGGTTCGCGATCGTGAGTTGGTCGACGAGGTGCTTGCTCGCCGGGTCGACAAGTCGCAGCGTCGCCGGGACGAGCGGCGCGTCCGGCGAACCCGGTACGTCGTTGTCGAGCACCGGGACGACGGCAACGGTGTCGAACGCGGTCGAGACCGAGTCGCCGTTCGCGGTCGGCGTGACCGGTGTGACCGTGACGACGAGGGTCGACTCGGCCGTCTGCCGGGTGCTGTCGGTGACGCGGTAGCCGATCGTCGTCCCGGCACCGGTGAAGTGCGCCTTCGGGACGAAGTCCACGCCGCCGTCGGGCTTCACGACGTACTCGCCCTCGCCGGCGATGACGACCTTCTTCTTGAACGTCGCGTCGGCCGGATCACGCAGTACGACGGAACCGGGCACGAGTTGGACGCCCGCGGCCGCGCGGTCGTTGGCGAGCGGTTTCACCGAAACGCTGACGTTCTGCGGGGTCGTCGCGGTGTCGGGGCTCGCGACCGGGCGATCGGGCAGCGCGACGGTGACGGCGAGGGTTGCGGCCGCCGTCGTGCCGGTGGTGTCGGCGACGCGGTACGTGATCGGTTTCGCGGGGCCCACGAAGCCGGACACCGGTTCGACGCGGATCGTGCCGTCCGGCTTTGCGACGTACTTCGCCTGCCCGACCACGTTCACCAACTGCTGACACTTGTTGCCTTCGACAAGGCACAGTGTTTCGGGCGCGAGCGGCGTACCGGGATCGCCCGGCTTGTCGTTGTCGAGCACCTTGACCACCGCGGCCGTGTTGAACGCGGTCGTCGTCTGGTCGTCGCCGAGGACCGGCGGTGGCGGTGGTGTGATCGCGAGCGGGTGATCCTCGACCTCGCCGGCATCGGCCGCGCCGGTCGGCCTCTCGACCTGCGCATCGGCGTACCCGACCCGGACGCGCACCCAGGACGCTCCGGCCTTCGGCGCGAGCTCGGACCAGCGCAGCGTCACGGTGGTCTGCCCCGCGGCGAACGCGGCGCACGCGCGCTCGGTCGGCTCGAAGGTTCCGTTGATGTTGGCATCGATCCACGCACACGCCCGCCCGGCCTTCGACGTACCGGCGAGCTGCAGGCCGGCGGCGTACCTCGTATGGCTGGTTCGGAGCGGTTCGAGGACGACCCCGTCATCGCCTTGATCCGGAGCGGCCGGCCCGGTCGTACCGTTGGCCACCTCGGCGTTGTCCTCGGTCACGGTCTTCCCGAGCTTTACGTCGCTCAGCACCGACCAGGCCGCGCCGTACGACGGGGGCGCGTCGCCGAAATCTTCTGGCGTGGACGCGACGATCGAGAAGGCATCGCCCGACGTCCCGTTGTTGAGCGCGGGCAGCTTCGAATGCTTGGTGAACACCGCCGACACGTCGAAGCTCACCTCGGTGACCACGCCGTTCACGCGGACCGAGCCGCACGCGGCCGTCGCGGAGGTGTCGAGACCCGACGGTGACTTGGTGTTCACGCAGTTCGGACCGGTGTCGTGGTCGGTGGCCGTGATCGTGTCACTGGTCACCGCGAGGTTGTTGCCCTGGCCAAGCTTCGTCAGACTCAGGCCGGCGGTGGCGAGCTTCAGGATCGCGTGCAGTTCGGACTGCGCGGTCGTGGTGCCGCTGACCGTGCGGGTGACCGAGCCACCGAGGCCGCCGAGGTGCAGGACCGGGTTGCGGACAGGCTGCGAGAACGCGATCGTCAACGTCCCGCGGTCACCGCATCCGCCGGTCGAGGCGCAGTCGCCGGTGTTCACGACGATGTCCTGCGCCGGCGTGTCCTTCCCGATCGCCGGCTGGTACGTGACCGGACCGATGCCGCGGAACCCGACCGTGGTCGGGTCGCTGACCTCGGTCCGTCCGCTCGCGGTGATCGTCTGCCGCAGCCCCGACCCGGGCATCACCGTGGTCGCCTCGGTGAACGGCGCGGTCGGAACCTGATAGGCACCCGCCGGCTCGGCCACGGATCCCAGGCCGATCAGGCCGATGGCGCAGAGGACCGCCGCCGGTCGGGTTGCCCGCATGTGTCCCGCCCTCCCGAGCAATCAGGTGCATTGCTGCGGCCACGTGGCGGGCGGGCCTGTAAACCTAACGGCCTACAGCGCACAATGTTACTTCGAAGCGTGACCACCCGACCACCCACCGAACCTGTCACGCCTCTCCCCAGGAGAGTTTCCGGCAGACAGTGCAGGGTTTTCACCCGCTATCCGCCAGAAACCCTCCTTTGTTGGCCGTGGATCAGTTCCTCCCGCAAGCCCCCAGCCGGTCGCCTGACGCTCACCGGGCCAACTGGGGCTCACTGGGCAGTTCATAAACTTTGACTTTGCCGGTGGTGAGGCTGCGGGTGGCCAGGTGGTCGAGGGCGGGCGAGATGGGCCCGTTGCGCGTGTCGGCGAACAGCCAGCGGACGTGGTACTCGTCGCGCAACCGGGTGAGAACCTCGGGGGTCGGCGCGGTGAGGGCCTGGTTGGCCAACGCGACGCGATCGGGCCACGGGGACGGTTGCTCGGTGTAACGGCGGCCGTCGACGCCCTGTCTGGCCATCGCCTGGTTCGTGTACGCCCAGCCCTCGATCAACGTACGGCGGCCGGCGATGCCACTGATGAGGTAGCCGCGCGCATCGCAGCCAGGCGCGGACTTGCCCGCCGGGCGGCACCAGGTGTTCGTCACGACCACATCGTTCGGATCGGAGTGCCGGGTGAGCCACAACGCGGCGCGGGTCTCGTCCGGGTACACCCACCAGCGGGCCGCGCGGTACGTCGGTGACCGCTCGGTGTCGCCGCGTACCACGCCCTGAAGGAACGCACTGATCGGCGCTGTCGCCAGCAACACCAGAACGACGAACATGCCGGCACCTGCCTGCCGCAACGCCAGTCGCCAGACGAGCACCAGGAACAGCGTGATCCCGAGCACGACCAGCAGCACCCGGGTGCTCAGCCAGAGCTTCGCACCGGGCGAGTCCGCGGGCACACCGCGGACCCAGACGAGCAGACCGCCGTACCCGATCGACAAGACGAAGGCGGCGACGGCGATCGGCACCGGACGACGCGACGCACGCGCACTGGTGGCCGCGAACCAGCCGGCTCCGGCCAGGCTGAACGGTGCGGCGGTGTAGATGAAGTACGACTCGCTGACCGACGGGTGGTCGATCAACAGGTAGCCCGCCCACCCCGCGATCATCGCGCCGAGCAGGAACCACGCCGCCGGGTCCTTGCGGCCGGCGACACCGAAGCCGGCCCAGGACATCGCCTGCATGGTCAGCAGCAGTCCCAGCAGCAGGCTGAGTGTTCCGGCGACCGCGCCATGTGCCAGCGCCGGCACGACCAGTCCGCCCGCACCCGGCTGCGTCGTGTCACCTGTCGCCGCCGTGTAGACCGGCAACGACTTCAGTACGGCGAGGAACTGCACCTGAGACCCACTGGTGCTGCCGGCAACGGTGCGGAAGGTCAGCGCGCCGACAGCGACCAGTACGGCCGCCGTACCGATCAAACGCCACGGAAGCCGTCGAGTTGTCACCAGTTGGTACAGCGCAGCGAGGCCAACTGCCGCTACCAGCAGCGGAAGCACTGTCGGCTTCGAGCCGCCGCCCACCACGGCCAGCGGCACGATGAGCAACCACAGCCGATGGCTGCCGTTCTTGAACAGCAGTTCGATGAGCAGGACCGCGAGAGTGACCGAGACGACGATCCCGAACGTCTGCGAGGGGCTCAACAGGCTGACAGGCGACCCGAGGTTCACACTCGTGTCGAGGAGCAGGTACAGCTGGGCGGCCGCCAGGGCGAGCGCCGCGAGGACGCCGGTCCACCAGGTACGGCTGACGTAGCGCGCGAGCGCGGCGCAGACCACCAGGGCGACGATCAGCCACGGCAGCACCCAGAGCCGGTACAGCACGACGATCGGCGTGAGCCGCGTGATGTCGGCCGCCGCAGCCATGTCGGCGTTCGCGAACCAGTGGTACTCGAGGCGCTCACCGACGAGCTGCGGAGTCTCCGGCGGTACGGATCGCATCAGCTCGTGCACCATCGACAGGTGGTACAGGAGGTCCGGGTAGTACGCCTCGCCGTTCGGCGGCATCGGGTGGTACGCCATCACGCCGAACGTGGCGGCACCGACCATCACGGCCGCGGACACTGCCAGCCCGACCGTCCACGCCATCGGCAACGGGGTGGGCTCGGCGATCCGGAAGTACTGCCGCCCTTTGACCGCGAAAGCGGCCAGGATGAGTGCCGGCCAGACGATCAGCCAGTCCTGCCGGCCGAGCGCGGTGAAGATCGCCCAGCCGAGCAACTGCCACGTCGCGCCGATGACCGAACCGAGGCCGAGGTCCTCCACCCAGGTGCCGGTGCTGCGCCAGACGGCGCGCAGCAGCAGGGTCCCGGGCAGCGCGATCGCTGCGGCGAAGTACACGGCGTACTTCACCAGCGGGCCGATGCTGACATCGCCGAGTGCCGCGAACCCGCCGACCGCCACCAGGACCGGCAGCAGCCACGGGAGCATCCGCCTCATCGGTCAGAAGGCTTCAGAGACGCACTCTCGGAGGGCGTGCTACCGGACGGAGTGCCGTTGGGATGCGTGTTGCTGGAAGCTGTGCTGTTGGAGGGCGGGCTGTCGTGTCCGTGATCCTCGAGGCTGTCGTAGCCGACCAGGAACTGCGGCCTGCGCTGACTCGACTGGAACAACCTGGCCACGTACTCCCCCAGCAACCCCAGACACAGCAACTGGATCGCGCCGATCACGCTGACCGCGAGCACGGTCGACGTCCAGCCGGGGATGCTCCGGCCGGTCAGCTTGATCACCAGCGCACCGATCACGAACAGCGCGGACATCGCGCCACCCAGCAACCCCAGCCAGGTCGCCAGTCGCAGCGGCGCCGCCGAGAACGCGGTCACGCTGTCGAACGCGAGCCGGACCATCTTGGTCAGGCTGTACTTCGTGGAGCCCGCGGCCCGCTCCGCCCGGACGTACCGCACCTGCGTGCTCGGGAACCCGAGCCACGGGATCACCAGCCGGAACACCCGGCCGTCGTCGGGCAGCGCGTTCACCGCGTCCACCACGCGCCGCGTCACCAGCCGGAAGTCCGCGGCATCGAACGGGATGTCCTTGCCGACCAGACGCGACATCAACCGGTAGTACAGCCGGGCCGACGTGCGTTTCGCCCACGAGTCGCTCGACCGGTCCGAGCGGACGCCGTACACGACATCGACGTCCTGCTCGCGGACCGCCCGCAGGAAGTCGCCGATCACCTCGGGGGGATCCTGCAGGTCGGCGTCGATCGTCACCACATACCGGCCGCGGGCACGCCGGAAGCCGGCCGACTGCGCCGCCTGGTGACCGCTGTTGCGGAGCAGCCGGACAACCCGCAGCTGCGGCCAGTCCGCCGCGGCGTCCAGCAGTAGCGTCGCGGTCCGGTCCCGGCTGCCGTCGTCGACGACCAGCAGCTCGTAGCTGATGCCGAGACCGTCCAGCAGCGGATGCATCCGGTCGAAGAAGATCGGCAGCACCTCTTCCTCGTCGTACATCGGTACGACGACGGAGAGTTCGGGGGTGGTGTCCCGCATCGACTGCCTTCCTGTCTCGGTCGCCCGACTTTACCGCTCTGGATCACTCTTGTTGGACTGCTCCAGCGACTGCTTGGTTCGCTCGGCAGGCCGCTCAATGCGAGATCGCGACCGCTCCGGTGCGGCGGGGATCGCCGACTGCGAGCAGGCCGTCGGCCGGATCCCAGAACGCGGCCGCGACACCGCCGAAGTACATCGAGTGCGGCGGCATCGGCCGGGTCGGCAACGCGGTCGACCCGGACACCGGCAGGTCGTCCTCGTAGTCGACGACGACGTTCTCGCGGACGCGGACGTGCAGGCGCGGGTGTTCGACGGCCTCGCGCAGCGGTAGCCCGCCGTGCGCGTACAACGCGTACACCTGGGCGATCGCGGTCGGGATCCGGTCCGATCCCGGCGAGCTGATCGCCAGGACGGCGCCGTCGCGACTGCGGCGCGCGACGCTCGGCGCCATGTTCGAGGTGAGCCGGGTGCCGGGCGCGAGGCTGTGCGGGCCGCCGTGCAGCAGCTCCTGCTCGCCGAGCGCGTTGTTGAGCCAGATGCCGGTGCCAGGAGTGAGGACGCCGGAGCCGTACCCCGACGAGACCGTGATCGCGCAGGCGTCGCCCTGGTCGTCGACCACCGAAACCGTCGCGGTACTCGGCGAGGTCAACGCACGGAGATCACCGGACGCCGCCAGATCGAGCAGCTTCTGCCCCTCCAGCTTGCGCACGTCCTCCTGGTCGAGCTCCGCGAGCCGGCGGCCGAAGACGGCGTGCTGGACCGCGACCAGCCGCTCCAGCTCGCTCTGGCTCCAGCCGCCGTCGGACGGCACGCCCTGGAGCAGCGCGAGCATCGCGGCGACGGCCACTCCCCCGACCGCGGGCGGCGGGTTGGTCGCGAACCGCCAGCCGCTGTGCTCGACGACCAGGGACGGACGGACAACCGCCTCGTACGCCGCCAGGTCCTCGGCGGTGAGGATGCCCTCGTTGGCGGCCATGTCGCGGATCAGCAGCTGGGCGAGCTCCCCGGTGTACATCGTCTCGGCGCCGTCGCGGGCGATCAGCTCGAGCGCGTCGGCGAGCTCGGGGATCACCACGGTGGTGCCGGCCTTGATCACGTCGCCGCCGGGCTCGTGGACGACGGTATGGCTCGGTGGGTGCCAGCCGAAGATGATGTCGTGGACGTACCCGAGGTAGTAGCCCGACGTCCGGCTCAGCGGAAAACCGTTCCGCGCGACGTCGACAGCGGGCTGCACGACCTCGCGCCACGGAGCCTTGCCGGCTCGCCGGTGCGCCAGGTCGAGCGCCTTCATCCCACCCGGCGTGGCGACGGAGCCGTGGCCGACGGTGGTCGTCGTACCGCCGCCGTAGTCGGTGGTGACGTCCCAGACGCCACGCCCGAACCGGTCGGCCGACAGCCCACGACCGGGCATCTCCACCCAGCCGTCGATCGTGACCGCCTCGCCGCCCGCGACCTGCAGCGTCACAAAGCCGCCCGAGGCCGGCGACACGATGCCGACCTCGTTGACCATCGTCACCAGCGTGGCCGCGATCGCCGCGTCGACCGCGCTACCGCCCTCGGCGGCCACCCGCACGCCGGCGTCTGCGGCGGCCGCATTCGGCGCCGCGACCGCGACCCGCGGGTGCCCCCTCACGACTCATCCCCCTCTGACGATCAGCCGACCCGCTGGACGGCGCCGAAGCGGTCGACCGCGACCTGCACCGCGGCCTGCCGAACCTCGGCGACCTCGTTCTCCTTGAGCGTCCGGTCCGGCGCCCGGAACCGCAGCGCGAACGCGAGCGACTTCCTGCCCTCGCCGATCTGCTCGCCGGTGTAGACGTCGAACAGCCGCACCGACTCCAGCAGCTCGCCCGCGCCTTCGACCAGCGCCGCCTGGACGTCGGCCGCCGCGACCTCGGCCGGGACGATCAGCGCGACGTCCTCCTTGGCCACCGGGTACGACGAGAAGGGCTGCGCCGTGATCGACTCCGGCGCCGCCGCGATCAGCGCGTCGAGATCCAGCTCCACGGCACTCGACCGGGCCGGCAGCCCGAACGCCTGGCAGACCTTCGGGTGCAGCTCACCGGCGTGCCCGACGACCTTGCCGTCGACGGAGAACTCCGCGCACCGGCCGGGATGCCACGGCGCGAGCTCCGTGTTCTTGACCACCGGCTCGACAGCGACCGCCGCCGCGATGAACCGCGCGATCTGCACCGCATCGGCCCATCCGGCGGGACGGCCCTTGCCCCACCAGCCGGTCGGCGTCAGCGCGCCGGTCAGCACGACCCCGACGTGCAGCGGCTGATCGGGCAGTGCGTCGTACAGCGACTGGACCTCGGCGTCGCTCGGCCGCTGCGCGACCGACGGCAGCGGCGCGGGCTTCGTCTCCGCCTTCGGCTGGAACACCAGGCCGGTCTGGAAGATCGCCAGGTCGCTCGCGCCGCGGCCGACGTTGCGCTCGGCGGTCCGGAGCAGGGTCGAGAGCAGCGTCGTCTGCATCGACGGCTCCTCGTCGGACAGCGGGTTGACCAGCTGCACCGTCGTACGGCGCGGGTCGTCGGCGGGGATGCCCATCGCGTCGAAGTCGGCGGCACCCGTGAACGGGTACGAGACGACCTCGGTCAGGCCCGCGCCGACGAGCGCGGTGGCGACCCGGCGGCGGCGCTTCTGCGACACCGTGAGGCCCGGCCCGCCCGGCGCCGACGGCAGCACCGACGGCACGTTGTCGTACCCGAACAGGCGGATGACCTCTTCGGCGAAGTCGTTCGGGTCACGCAGATCCGGGCGCCACGACGGCGGCGTCACCGTGATCAGGTCGTCCCCGGCGACGTCGGTGGATCCGAGCGTCGTCGTGCCCGCCGCGACCAGCGCGGGCGCGTGCGCACCGGCGGCCAGCGGTGCGGCCACCGCGTCCGCCGCAGCGGCCTCGATCTCGCAGCCGACCGAGCGCAGGTGCCGCACGGTCTCCTCGAGCGTGATCGGGGCACCCGCGACGCGGGCTGCGTGATCGGCGCGCAGGGTGACGGGCACCGGCTGGGCGTGCGTGTCGACGACGGTTTCCTCGGTCAGGATCGTGCCGCCTGCGTACTCCGCGAGCAGGTCGGCGACCCGCTGCGCGGCGTACCGCGGCAGGTTCGGGTCGACCTCACGCTCGAACCGCCGCGACGCCTCCGACGACAGCTTGTGCCGCCGGGACGCGCGCGCGATCACGACCGGGTCGAAATGCGCGGCCTCGATCACCACGTCGGTGGTCGCCGCGGAGATCTCGGTCGACGCACCGCCCATCACGCCGGCGATGCCGATCGGGCCGGAGTCGTCGGTGATCAGCAGGTCCTCGGCGTCCAGCTCGCGGGTCTGGTCGTCGAGCGTCATCAGCTTCTCGCCCGCGTTCGCCCGCCGGACCACGATGTCGCCGGTCAGCCGGGCCTTGTCGTACCCGTGGATCGGCTGCCCGAGCTCGAGCATCACGTAGTTCGTCACGTCGACACCGATCGAGATCGGCCGCATGCCCGCGCCGAGCAGCCGCTTCTGCATCCAGCGCGGCGACAGCGCCGTGGCGTCGATACCGGTCACGGTCCGCGTCACGAACACGCTGCACGCCTCGGCGTCGTCGACGCGCACCGGGTACCCACCCGTGCCCGACCCGGTCAGCGTCAGCGCCGCCGGGTCCTTCAGCGGGACGCCGTACGCCGTCGCGGCCTCACGCGCGACACCACGGATCGACAGGCAGTAGCCACGGTCCGGCGTCACGGCGATGTCCAGGACGTCGTCGCGCAGCGCCAGCAACTCGATCGCGTCGTCACCCGGCGCCGCCTCGCCCGGCTGCAGTACGACGATGCCGTGCGTACCGTCGTCGCCCAGGCCGAGCTCCTGGCTGGAGCAGATCATGCCGTTGGACACGTGGCCGTAGGTCTTGCGCGCCGAGATCGCGAACCCGCCGGGCAGCACCGCGCCGGGCAGCACGACCACGACGAGGTCGCCGACCTCGAAGTTGTGCGCACCGCAGACCACCCACTGCGGCTCGTCCTTGCCGATGTCCAGCGAGCACCAGCGGATGGTCTTGCCGTTCTTCTGCGGTTCGTTCTCGTACGTGAGCACCTTGCCGACGACCAGCGGGCCCTGCAGGTCCGACTCGTCGACGGTCTCCACCTCGAGGCCGGCCCGGATCAGCTGCTCCGCGACCTCGCGGCCGGTGACGCCGTCGGGCAGGTCGACGTACTCACGAAGCCATGACAGTGGGACCCGCATCAGATCTCCATCCCGAACTGGCGGCTGAACCGCACATCACCCTCGACCATGTCCCGCATGTCCTCGACGCCGTTGCGGAACATCAGCGTCCGCTCCAGGCCCATCCCGAACGCGAAACCGGAGTACCGGTCGGTGTCGATGCCGCAGGCCTGCAGGACGCGCGGGTTCACCACGCCGCAGCCGCCCCACTCGATCCAGCCCTCGCTGTTGCAGGTCCGGCACGGGCGGTCCGGGTTGCCGACCGAGGCGCCGCGGCAGACGAAGCACTTCAGGTCGACCTCGGCGGACGGCTCGGTGAACGGGAAGAAGTTCGGCCGCAGCCGCGCCTCGAGGCCCTCGCCGAACATCGACACGACGAAGTGGTCGAGCGTGCCCTTCAGGTGCGCGAGGGTGATGCCCTCGTCCACCACCAGGCCCTCGACCTGGTAGAAGACCGGCGTGTGGGTCGCGTCCAGCTCGTCGGTACGGAACACGCGGCCCGGGCAGATCACGTAGATCGGCGGCTTGCGGGTCAGCATCGACCGCGCCTGCACCGGCGAGGTGTGCGTCCGCAGCACCTTGCCGGACCCGGCCGGCTCGACGAAGAAGGTGTCCTGCATCTGCCGCGCCGGGTGGTCGGGCTGGAAGTTCAGCGCGTCGAAGTTCAGCCACTCGGCCTCGACCTCGGGGCCTTCGGCGACATCCCAGCCGAGCGCGGTGAACACGTCCGCGACCTGCTCGGAGATCAGCGACAGCGGGTGCCGCGCGCCGAGCTGCGGGATGTGCCACGGCAGCGTCACGTCGACCCGCTCGGTGGCCAGCATCCGCTCCTCGTGCTCGGCCTCGAGCACCGCGAGCCGCGCCGCGAACGCCTCGTTGATCGCCTTCCGCGCGGCGCCGATCCGCTGCCCGGCTTCCTTACGGGCCTGCGGCGGCAGCGCGCCGATCTCGCGGTTGGCGAGCACGATCGGCGACTTGTCCCCGAGATGGGCGACCTTGGCCTCCTGCAGGGCGGCCAGATCGGCCGCCTTGGTAAACGCCGCCAGCGCCTCGTCGCGGGTCCGCTCCACCTCGTCGGCATGCAGCGGCGTCACTTCGACCGGGTCGTAATCAGTGTTGGGACCGGACATGGCTCGCTCTCGATTCGGAACTTCTGCGGATTGCAGTCTAGGAACCCCGACCCCAAGACCGTGAATCGGCTGTCCACAACCCGCGACAACCACCTTCCCCGAGGGCGAAAAATCCTCCTCGGAGGAAAACTGGACTCATACGAGAGAAAACCCTCCTAGGAGCATGTTCTCGCATCCGGTTCAGCCGAGCTTGTGGGTGGCTCGGGTGACGCCGATGAGGACGCCGAGGCCGGCGACGAAGGCGCCGAGCCCGATCGGGAGGAAGAACTCCGGGTACACCACCACCGCCGACGGATCCTCCCAGGGCGGATGGTCCGCCCGCGGCTCGGCGAGCAGCAGACACACCGCTCCGGCGATGTCGTACGCGGCGGCCAGTACGACGGTCACCACCGCGAGCCCACGCGCCGCCCGCAGGACCTTGCGCTTCCCCCGCGACCGTCCGATCAGCATGGCCCCGAGCGCCACCGGCGGGAGTACGAAGACACCCGTCAGCACCAGGTTCGCCAGCCACTGGTACTCAGGCATGGACCGTCCGCCGAGTCGAGTACACCGTCCAGGCGAGGGTGCAGAGGCCAATCAGGAGCGTGCCGACACCGACCGGCAGAAAGAACGTCGTCCCGGCGTCCATCATCGGATCGGGCGGTGGCTCGTAGGTGCGCGTGTGGACGACGCCGGCCAGCACGTAGATCCCCGCGAGGAGCGTCATCAGCGACCCGGCGGTGAAGCCGACGACCGATGCGACGTCCTCTGTTCGCAACCTCCCGAAACGGACCAAGCGGAAGAGGCCCACCCCGGCCAGCACCGGGCCGGCGATCACGACGATCCACGCCAGCCACACCAACGTGAGGTAGTCGCCTCGGGTGAGGCTGCCCAGGAGCAGCAGGTGGGCCAGGAACGAGAGCGCTGTGCACCCCGTCACCGTCGCGACGATCAGTCCGGCTCGCAACGCGGCGCGCTCACGCCGGATCCGCCCGAGCAGGACGGACAGAATCGCGAACGGAACCATGACCAGGGCGGTCCACAGCAGGAGGTTGACGGCGGCCTGTGCGGTACTGGTGTACTGCGGCTGAATCCGGGCGAGTTCCCGCGTGGTCAGCCCGGATCGACGGGCCCACGCGAGGTCGGCCGGGTTCATGTCGCCGATGCGCGCCAGGTTGGCGGTTGCGGCGATCCGGCGGACGGCGTCGTCCTCGCCCGACGCCCGCATCAGGTGGGCGACGGCGCAGTGGCGGCCGGCGCGGTCGACGAAGTACGGCGTACTCCGCAGCGCGGTGTCGTTGCGCGGGAAAGCACGACTCCTCCGGTACTCGCGGAGTACGTCGAGGTTGCGGAGACGGTCGGGATCGGCGGACGGACGGTGGCGGATCAGGAGCTCCGCGGACCAAAGGTGGATCCGGGTCGGAAGGTCGATCAGCCACCGTCGCGTCATACCCGAATGCTGTCAGTGCACTGGGTCGTCAACCGGTTGCGGTACGGCGTCCTGCGTCTTCTTCTCGCCCCTCGGGAGGACGGCCAGGGCGACCACCGCACCGGCCACGGCACCGATGGCGCCGACGGTCATCGCGATGGACATGGCGTCGACGAACGCGTGCTTGGCGGCCGCCAGGAAGTCGGGGCCGAGGGCGAGCGTGTCGGCGATCGACTTGCGCGCCCCCTCCGGTACGGAATCCGGCAGCGCCGAGGAGTACGCCGCGGCGAGCACGCTACCCAGGACCGCGACCGACAGCGCCGCACCGGTCTGCTGCACGGTGTCGTTCATCGCCGAACCGACACCGCGGTGCTCCGGCGGCACGGCCTGCATCAGCAGCGTGTACGCCGCCGGACCCGCCAGGCCACCGCCGACCCCCATCACCAGCAGGCCGACGATCAGCAGGCCGTACCCGGTCGTGTCGGACACCTGGGTGAGGATGCCGAAGCTGCCCGCGATGATCAGCAGACCGAGCGAGATCAGCGTCCGGTCCGGAACCTTCTTCCCCAGGGTCGCACCGAGACCGTTGAACAGCGCGGCGGACGCGGCGTACGGAATCAGCGCCAGCCCCGCCTTCAGCGGTGTGTAGCCGAGCGCGAACTGCAGGTACTGCGTCAGCGCCAGCAGCAACCCGCCTGCAGTGAACGAGAGCAGCACGATCGACAGACTCGTCCCACTGAACCGCCGGTCGCGGAACAGCGCCAACGGCACCATGGGATGCGCACTGCGCTTCTCCCACAGTGCGAACGCGGTCAACGCGACCACGCCGACGGCCAGGCCGCCCAGGACCCGCGCGGAGCCCCAGCCGTGCACCGGGATCGAGACGATCGCCCAGACCACGGACGCCATCCCGACGATGGTCAGCAGCGCGCCCGCCGGGTCGACGTCGCGGGCAGGGCCTTTCGACTCCGGGATGAGGGCCAGCGTGCCGATGATCGCCAGGATCGCGATCGGCACGTTCAGCAGGAAGATCGAACCCCACCAGAAGTGGTTCAGCAAGACGCCGCCGACCGTCGGGCCGGCCACCACGCCGACCATCGCCACCATCGACCAGCCCGCCATCGCCTTGCGCTGCTCCTCCGGCGGGAACACCGTGAACAGCAGCGACAGCGTGCTCGGCATCAGCAGCGAGCCGCCGACGCCCATCAGGCCGCGGCACGCGATCAGCTGCCACGGGGTCTCGGCGAGTGTCGCGAGCAGTGACGCCGCACCGAAGACGACCAAACCGAGCAGCAGCATCTTTCGGCGGCCGAAGCGGTCGGACAGGCTTCCGGCGGTCAGCAGCAGCCCGGCGAACGCCAGGATGTACGCGTCGATCACCCACTGGATGTCCGCGGGCGTCGCGCCCAGGTCGCGCATCAGCGACGGGATCGCGAGGTTCAGGACGGTGTTGTCGACCACCAGCACCATCAGGCTCAGGCACAGGATCAGCAAGATCCACCAGCGCCGGGGATGTCCCGCACTGGACTCGAACGGTGTACTAGTCACTCGAACACTGTACGACGATCTCGAACGGTGTGCGAGTGCTTTGTATGCTGGATCGCGTGAACGACTGGATCTGGACCCGGGACCGCAAGCCGGCGTCCGCGCGGGAGACGCTGAGCCGGGAGCAGATCGCGACCGCCGCAATGGCGATCCTGGACACCGAGGGCCTGGCCGGGCTGAGCATGCGCAAGCTGGCCGCGAAGCTCGGGTCCGGGGCGACCAGCCTGTACTGGCACGTGCCGACCAAGGACGACCTGATCGACCTGCTGATCGACGAGGTCTGGGGCGAGATCGACGTGCCCGACCCGGATCTGGCCGGCTGGCGGGCCGGCGCGCTGCTGTTCGGGCACAGCCTGCGAGCCGCCGTACTGCGGCATCCGTGGCTGCCCGAGGTGATGTACACCCGCCCGAGCATCGGCCCGAACGCGATGGCACTCGGCGAACGCGGACTCGTCCTGTTCGGCGCCGCCGGGTTCCCCGAGCACGAGGTGGATCTCGCGATGAGCAGCGTGATGTCGTACGTGCTCGGCACGGTCAGCGCCGAGGTGGCGACGCGTGAGATGGCCCGCAAGTCCGGCCGCCCCGAAGACGCCTGGGTGGAGGACCTGCGCAAACAGGCCGAGACCGTCGCCGAGAACTACCCCGGCATGCAGAAATCCGTCCGCCGCCGCACCGCGGTCACCCTCGACGAAGGCCTCACCACCAACTTCGTCTTCGGCCTCGACGCCCTCCTCGACGGCCTCGAAACCCACGTCAAGAAGTAGCTTTCAGCCCCGCCCGCCCCGGCCACGCGACCAACTGGTGCCGACCGGCGGCCGGCGAAGGTGGTCAGGTTGCGCAGGCCAGAGCATAGGGAGTTCCGTTCGTCAGCAGTGCGTGATGAAAGGTTTGCACACCTCGGCCGTTCAATGACTTGAGTTATCCACAGGCAATCGGAGGGGGTTCGTCCAAGCTTGGGCGCCGGTGGCGTCTTCCACGGTGATGCGGAAGTGGGTGCTGCGGAAGAGGTCCAGGGGGAAGGTGGCGGTGGTGAGGTCGGTGCCGTACTGCCACTCGGCGCCGGGATGGCCGCCGGTGAGGAGGATCTTGGTGGCGGGTGAACATTCGACCGTGATCCGATCGGCTTCGATGCGTACGTCGTACAGCTCGGGCCCGGTGCTCGAGTAGAAGTGGCCGGCCTTGAGCGCGGCGAGCAGGGCGTCCGGGGTGAGAGATTCGGCGCGGACGTTCACCCACGCCTGGCAGGGCGGCGGGTCCTGGGGTTGCAGGTGGGCGTCGTCGGCGGCGTACGTCGTGAGGCGGTGGCCGCGGTTCAGCAGGACGTCGGTCAGGTGCCAGCTGTCTGCGCGGTTCTCGCGGTCGGAGAGGGCGTTGTAAACCTCGACCGCGTGCGCCGCGTCCAGGCTCTCGGCGTCCGACGCCGTGAGCAGCGACGCCGACGGATGCGCCATACCGATGAAGGCTCCGGCCGCCCGCGCCCGGCGCGCCAGCTCGGGTCCGGTTTCGCTTGCGCTCGGCTGGACGAAGTCCAGCGGCAGGCCGACGGCGATGATGTGCCATTGCTGGCCGGCTTCCGTCCGCGGGGCGTGCAGCTCGGCGCCGATCAGCGTGCTGAAGTCGTCCGTGCGCAGGTCCCGGGTGTCCGTCATCGGATACCCGTACTCCGGCCGGAAGTGATCGGTGATCGCCACGAAGTCGTACCCGGCGTCGCGGTACACCTGGACGGTCTCGGCCGGCGACAACGCCCCGTCGGACAGATTGGTGTGGGTGTGCAGGTTGCCGCGCCAGAACCGTCCCGGCAGATCGAAGATCATCGGCGCTGCTCACGGGCCGAGGCGTACAGGCAGATGGCCGCGGCGGTGGCCAGGTTCAGCGACTCGGCCCGGCCGTAGATCGGCACCTTGACCGAGTGGTCGACAAGGGCGTCGATCCCGTCCGGCAGGCCGTGCGCCTCGTTGCCGAACAGCCAGACGGTCGGCTTCGCGAGCGTCCCGTCGTCGATACAGGCGTCCAGATCGGTCGCGCCGTACCCGTCCGCGGCCAGCACCTGCAGGCCCTGCTCCCGCCAGCTCCGGACGGCGTCGGGCAGGTCCACGTCGGTGCTGATCGGCAGGTGAAAGATGCTCCCGACACTCGCCCGCACCGCCTTCGGGTTGTGCGGGTCCACCGATTCCGTCGTCAGTACGACGGCATCGGCACCGGCCGCGTCCGCCGTACGGATCAAGGTGCCGGCGTTGCCGGGGTCGCGGACCTGGACCCCGACCGCGACGAGGTTGAGCGCGGCGACCGGCAACGGCACGGTCACCAGCGAGCAGACCGCGACGACCCCCTGCGAGGTGACGGTTTCGCTGAGCGCCTCGACGGCGGCGCGGTCCACCTCGAGCCACGGGACACCGGCGGCCGCGGCGAGATCGTGCAGATCGCGGTGCCGGGCGGCGACGGTGGGTTCGGCGTACACCTCGACGACCAGCTCGCGATGTTCGAGTGCTTCCCGGACGGCCTGCGGGCCCTCGACCAGGAACCGGCCGGTCTTGCGCCGGAACGAACGAGTGGCGAGCCGCCGGGCCTGTTTGATCCGCGCTGATTGCGCGGTCAGCAGACCGGGACTCGCCACTCGAGTGCTTACGTCAGTCGTCCTGCGGCTCAGGCCGCGGCGTCGCTCTTCGGCGCGTTCACGTCGGCCGGCAGGGCGGCCTTGGCCACCTGCACCAGCGCGGAGAACGCGGCCGGGTCGTTGACGGCCAGGTCGGCGAGGATCTTGCGGTCCACCTCGACCTCGGCCAGGCGCAGGCCCTGGATGAAGCGGTTGTAGGTCAGGTCCTCGGCGCGGACCGCGGCGTTGATGCGCTGGATCCACAGCTTCCGGAAGTCGCCCTTGCGCGCCTTGCGGTCACGGTAGGCGTACACCAGCGAGTGGGTGACCTGCTCCTTGGCCTTGCGGTACAGCCGCGAGCGCTGGCCGCGGTACCCGCTGGCCTGCTCGAGTACGACCCGGCGCTTCTTGTGGGCGTTGACTGCCCGCTTCACGCGTGCCATGAGGTGTTACTCCTTGTATTTCTGCGCCGGAGCCGGGACGGAGCCCATTCGGCGGGGGATGTTCGGGGGGTGGGGTGCTCAGATACCGAGCAGCTTCTTGGCCTTCTTCACGTAGGCCGGGGCGACCTCGGTGGTACCGGACAGGCGGCGCTTGCGCTTCGATGTCTTCGCCTCGGCGAGGTGACGAACGCCGGTCTGCTCGCGACGGATCTTGCCCGTCCCGGTGACCCGGACCCGCTTCTTCATCCCCGAGTGGGTCTTCATCTTCGGCATGGCTGATTCAGCTCCTGATTGTTTCTTCGTTGACTCGAACCTGATGTGACAGCTCCGGCCCGGACGAGCCGGAGCGTGACGTCACTCCGGGTCGAGGTTGTCGGCCGGACCCTTCGGCTTCTTGGTGGCGCCCGCGGCCCGCTCGGCCTCGTGGGCCTGGGCCTGCTCGGCGCGCTCCTGGCGCTCGGCCTGCTCCTCGGCCTCCCGCTCGGCCTTCCGCTTCGCCTTCTCGGCTTCCACGTCCACGCGCGCCTCGGACTTCTTCTTGTGCGGTCCGAGCACCATGATCATGTTCCGGCCGTCCTGACGCGGCGAGGACTCGACGAAGCCGAGCTCGCTGACGTCTTCGGCCAGCCGCTGCAGCAGCCGGAAGCCGAGCTCCGGCCGGGACTGCTCACGTCCGCGGAACATGATGGTGATCTTGACCTTGTCCCCGGCCTTCAGGAACCGCACCACGTGACCCTTCTTGGTCTCGTAGTCGTGCGGGTCGATCTTCGGCCGCAGCTTCATCTCTTTGATGATCGTGTTGGTCTGGTTCCGGCGGGACTCACGCGCCTTCTGCGCGGTCTCGTACTTGTACTTGCCGAAATCCATCAACTTGCAGACCGGAGGCCGTGCGGTCGCCGCGACCTCGACCAGGTCGAGGTCGGCCTCCTGGGCCAGCCGCAGTGCGTCCTCGATCCGAACGATGCCTACCTGCTCACCGTTCGGTCCGACCAGCCGCACCTCGGGAACGCGGATGCGCTCGTTGACGCGCAAATCAGTGGTGATGGGTCCTCCTGGGTTGAACTCGTACTGGATGCCACCTCGTGATCACCCGCCGGCCCCCGCGCAACCTCTCGGAAAACACAAAGGCCCTCGTGCGATCACACGAAGGCCCAATTCCCAGATGTACGACGTCCCAACCCGAAAGCCGGTACGCCGTACTGTTGACCGGGACCCGCCGACTCTTCATCGACTGGGTGGGAGGTGGCCCTCCGCTTGGACTCGAACGATCGGCGATCCCGAAGTATTCCGCTCAGGGGTCACCGACAGACCGAGTCGGTCGCCATGCAAGAGTAGCAGCATGACCGACGCAGATGCCACTTCACCAGCCCCCGACCCGCTCTCGACCGCGTCCCGTGACATCGCCGAGGTCCCGGCCGTGGAGATCATTTCCACCGCCGCGCTGCACCTGATGAGCGCCGCCGCCGTCAACCTCGGCCTCGCCGCCGACCTCCCCGACCACAAGGACCTCGACGAGGCCCGCTCCCTGATCGACTCCCTGGCCGGCCTCCTCGACGCCGCCGCGCCGACCCTCGGCCACCACCACGCCGCTCCCCTGCGCGACGGCCTCCGATCCCTCCAACTCGCCTTCCGCGAGGCAAGCAGCATCCCGGACGAACCAGGCCAGGGCCCCGGCGAGAAATACACCGGCGCCGTCTACCCGGCCGGATCCAAATAGTCCGCCGCGGCCGACGGGTTCTTTCGCCGCTGGCGCTTTGTAGAGCCTGTTGCAGAATCAACGCCCGGTCGAGCTTGGTGGGGGATAGAGCGGCGATATGGCTCGAATCTGCGGCTCAGGTGGAGTAAACCAG